>JAFZZX010000049.1 GCA_017615515.1 Clostridia bacterium | reverse complement strand
GCTGTGAAAGGCGTGGCTTTTTTATTCGGCTGCGTATAGCGGCGCGAATACTGCTCTACACCTTCAAAGGCGGGTAGTTACGTACGACAAATACGTGCCTACTCGCCTTTTCGGTGAGCGTTTGTCTTCGCACCACTCTCCGCAGCCGTAGTTTTGGAGTGCCTCGCTATGTGATAACATAATGTACTATTTTGTTTCGAGTGAGTTGCGCTCTTGCCCGTTTCGTCGGAGAGCGCTCGCCTCTACCCCTTTCTTCGCAGTCGCACTTTTTTATCTTCGCAACCAAAACCACAAAATATTTACAATTATTTGGGAACCGTAATGGCTACGCCGCAGCCGCATTTGTGAGGATGCACAACTCTTCTTTCTGCCGTCTCGCCGTACTGGAGCAAAGATTCGTTATCATTCACGCCGACCGGTATCAAGTCCGTCAGGACATATCAAGTGGCGAAGC
The DNA here is from genome assembly GCA_017615515.1 of Clostridia bacterium. Lineage (GTDB taxonomy): Bacteria > Bacillota > Clostridia > Christensenellales > CAG-1252 > CAG-1252. The sequence goes on along the minus strand of JAFZZX010000049.1, from coordinate 2,724 downwards.
CACATATCAAGTCCCGTTAGGGACATCTCGAGCTTCGCCGAGGTTTTTGCTTTATATTATATAAATAATTTATTTTAATAATCTTTCGGGCGAAAATGCTTGATTCTCTTTCTTTAAGTATTTAGAATAAGATTGATTACTTTTCTGTGAGGTATCATCATGAAGAAAATTGCTTTGGTCATCCTTTTACTGCTCGTTGCCGTCTTCGCAATGACCGCCTGTGACAAGGCAGTCACCTACGACTACGGCGAGGAGATCCTCGCGAACGGCACCTTCGAGTCCAATAACACCGAAGGTTGGACGCTCGTCGCAAGCTCCGGCGACACGAACACGCCTTCTATCAAGGTGCTCGCCGATACCAATGACGCCGTTCCCGTCGTCGGCAAACACTACCTGATCGTGAAAGCGTCGAAGTACAACGGCTACACCCAGACCGTCGCGCTCGAGAAAGGGCAGTACTACTACCTCTCCGCAAAGGTTCGCATCACGTCCGCGCTGACGGCGGAAGAATCCTCTGCGGGCGCCTTCGTTGCGATCGACTCCGACTATTCCCTCGCGAGTGCGGTCGTTAAATCGAAGAATACCGAATGGGAGACCATCGGCGTCTATTTCAATAGTGACACGCGCACTTCCGCGGTCGTGCGTTTCGGCGTCGGTACCGAAGAGTACAACGCCAGCGGCATGGCGTATTTCGACTCGATCTCCCTCGTAAAGGTCGAGAACATTCCCGAGAACGTCACCGCCTACAACCTCTCGGTCGCGGAGTCCGACTTCGCATTCGATAAACTCTATCGCACGGACAAGGAAGGGCGCCTCTTTATGATCCTGACGGCGGTGCTCGGCGCGCTCGTCCTCTTCGCGGCGTATGCGGCTTTCCGCACGCTGATGGGCAGGAAGGACGCGTTCCTCTCTCCCGATGCGGAGTCGACGTCGGTCTCTTTCTTTAAGAGTTCCGCTTTCTTCCTGATCATCGTGGAGCTCCTCGCCTTTGCGGTGCGTCTCATTCTGATCAACTTCGTCTACGGCGGCACGACCCTCGCGGGCTATGTGACCGACGCGACCCGTCTTACCGATCTCGGCGCGGCGAAGTACTATTACGAGAATACCGTCCTGACCCCGATCGGCACCCTCTATCTGTTGTGGGCGATGGGTGCGCTCGCCTCTCCCTTGAAACTCGTTGCGGGCGGCATGGGATTCTCGATCTTCCTCAAGATCCCCGCGGTCCTCGCCGATCTCGTGGTCGTCTTCTTGATCTTCTACCTCGCGAATCGCAAGTACAATCAATACATCTCCGCCCTCTTCGCAGGGGTCTACGCCATCGTCCCGACCTTCTTCTTCCTATCGGCGGGCGTGGGCGCCTATGCGTCGATCGGCGTCCTCTTTATCCTCTTGTCGATGATCTCTTTGCTCGACAAGAACTACGTGATGGGCATCGTGTATTTCGCGATCGCGCTTTTGTTCTCCACCGAGGCGCTCTTGCTCCTGCCGCTCCTGCTTGCCTATCTGATCTACGTCTTCTTTAAGACCGACGACTACAAGATGGGCATCTCGATCTCGCTGACGGCGTCGATCATCGGTCTTTACCTGATCTCGATCCCCTTCATTCTGAGCCACTTCACCGAAGGACACCCCTTCATCGTGTTCAAGCGCTATTGCGAGGCGTTCCTCGCGCACACCGGTTTCACCGAGAATGCCTTTACGATCTACGGACTGTTCGGCCTCGGTGCGGCTGAGGCGAATACCGCGTCCTACGTCTTCAACGGCATCTTGGTCGCTTTGATGATAATCTACGTTATCTCGATCTTCTTCAAGACCAAGAGCAGATTGGATCTCATGCTCCTCTCCGCGTTCGTCTTCGTCTTCACCTTCGTGATGACCTCGGCGGTGGACACCCTCCTCGTCGTCTTCGCGCTTGCGCTCCTGTTGCTCTACGGCGCGCTCGTCGGTGATCGTCGCGTTCTAAAGCTGTTCGGCGCGCTCTCTTTGACCACGCTCCTCAATACTGCGTATGCGATGATGATCGGCGGCTATTTCGGCGTCGGCACGAACAGCGCGCTCGTCTATATGACGGCGGCGGACCCCGTCCTCATCGTCTTCTCGGCGGTGAATCTCCTGCTCCTTGCCTATTTCGCGTATATTACCGCTTCGATCTGTATAAAAGAAGAAGTGAAGGGCGTCAAGGTCATCGAAGGCAACTATTTCCTCTACGCTTGGTCGGTCATCAAGACCTGCTGTAGCAAGACGGTAGCATTCTTCACCGAGACCGTTCCGTCGCTTTTCAAGAAAAAGACCTCTCCTGCGGAGGATCCGAATGCTCGCCAAGGTCAATAGTTTTTCGCTGACCGGACTGGACGGCTACAAGGTCGACATCGAGATCGACATCAACGCAGGTCTCCCAAAAGTGGAGATCATCGGTCTCGCCGATACCGCGATCAAGGAATCCGCGGAGCGGGTCACCTCGTCCGTCAAGAACAGCGGCTACCATTTCCCGATCAAGCGCGTGATCGTGAATCTCGCGCCCGCAGATACCAAGAAAGAGGGTTCTCTCTTCGATCTGCCCATCGCGATCGGTGTGCTCGCCGCGTCCGAACAACTGTTCGGCAAAACCTACAAAGACTACGTGATCCTCGGCGAACTCTCCTTAGACGGCAAACTTCGTCCGATCAACGGCTTGATGGCGATCTTGATCTCGGGCATGCAGCAGGGCTACAAGAAGTTCATCAT
>JAFZZX010000048.1 GCA_017615515.1 Clostridia bacterium | reverse complement strand
TCTCTCCTTGGGGGATATATTCGATTATACCTCTCGGCCGCCGCCTCGTCAAGCGCGGAAGGGGTCAGCCGATCGCCGTAAAGCGGATATGATTGCGCGATGCATAGGACTGCGCGGGGGACAAGACGGGCGCGACGATCTCCTCGACCGAAGGGGGGAGCGCCATAGACTCGAAGGTGACGCCGTCGGTATAGATCGCGACGAAAGCGAGCGCGTCGCACCCCAACAGCACCATCGCGCCGAGGCGCAGGGACGCGGAGCGAATGACGAGAGAAGTCAGCCGCGAACACTTGTGGAAACACCACGCCCCGATCGAGGTGACAAGGTCGGGGAGCGTCAGGACGGAGATGCCCGTACAATTGGAAAAAGCCCCCCTGCCGAGCGTCGTCAAGGACGGCGGCAACTTGATCTCGCCGAGCCCCGTGCAACTGCTGAAGGCATAATCCGCGATCCGCTTTATCGTAGGCGGGAGGGTCACGGAACGCAGATCCGTCCTGCCGATAAAGGCGCTCCGAGCGATCTCGACGACTGCTTTCCGTCCGATCTTGTCCGGGATCACGACATCCTTGTCGCTCCCGTTATAGCCGAGGATCGCATAGCCGCCCTCGACGGACGCAACGGGGAAGATCTTGCGCTGTTCGGCGGCGGTCGGCGGGCGCAGTCCGAACGCCTTTTCGGTCTGCAACTCCTCGTGTCGCTCGAGCTTGGCGGCGGAATAGTGTCGATTCTTGTACTGCAAGATCGCTGCCGTCAGCGTCGCTTCCCCTGCCGACAAGCTGATCGCCTCGTCCAAGTCGTCGATCGAAAAGGTCTGGCTGACCACCTCGGACAGCTTTATGAACGCGTCGGCATCTTTCTCCTTGATCGCCCTGCCGAGCAGGCGCTTGCGATTCCGATTGACGTATGCTCGGAGCATACTCTCCTCTTCGTCGGACGCCGCCTCGAACGCCCCCGACAGCCAAGAAAACGCCGCGTCCATCTTACGTTCCGAATCCAGCGACAAGCGGATCGGTATGGCGGAGTGATCCAGCGGACACAGCGTAAAGACGTAGTTCCCGACTTGAAGGCTCCCGCCATAGGAGAAGGCGCGGAGTTTCAAACAAGCGTAAAAGGCGAAGTCGCCGAGTTCGAGCGTCGGGCTCGACGCCGTGACCGAGGTCAGGGATTCGCACATCTCGAACGCCCTGCTCTTGATCTGCGAGAGCCTACTCGGCAGAGTGATCTCTTTGAGGCGCAAGCAGCGGCAGAAGGCGACCGATCCGATACGCAAAAGCGAATCGGGCAGATGGACGGAAACGAGGTGCGTGCATCGGTCGAACGTCCCCTCTGCGATCTCAGTGAGAGAGGAAGGCAACGTGATGGATTCGAGACGCTTGCAATCGGAAAAAGCCCACTTGCCTATCCTCGTGATCGTATCCGGCAAAGTGATGGACCTAAGCGGCTGACACGACTCGAAGGCACGCTCCGCGACGTCGGTAACGCTATCCGGAAGCACGATGGAAGAGACCCATTTCGCACCGCAAAAGGCGCGGTATCCGATCCGCGTCACCGAGGAAGGTACGACCACCTTGCGCGAGGTGCCGCAATAGGACAGTAATACGCCGTCTTTCACCACGAAATCCGTCTCTTTTTGCATTCGTCTCTCCTTTTCCCGAATGGGAAGTACGTTCATTATAACCGTTCTTGACAGCATATGTCAACACCCGTCCCGAAAACGCACCGAGATCGTCAAGCGCAAAGCGCTTGATCTTATAAAAACGGCGACGACGAGGCGAAGAGGGAGAATCGCTTGCTTTTCCGTGGCATCGTGCTATAATAGAGGAAAATACAGTAAGGATAGTCCATATGATCAAATACCGCTTTTTCGACTACAAATACAATATCGAAGGATTCACGTCCGATCTATTCAGCACCACCCACATCGTCTTCATCGTGCTCGCCCTGCTGTCGGTCATCGCGATCGGCATCTTCGCGCACAAGTTCGACAAGAAAAAGATCACTTGGTTCCTGCGCGGACTGGCGATCTTCGTGACGTTGCTCGAAGCGTCCAAGATCATTTGGGAAAGCTATTACGACATCACGACGGGCAGAGGATTCAACGCGGGCGGCATACTGCCCTTCTATTCCTGCTCGCTCCTGATCTATTGCCTGTGGTTCGGCGCCTGGGGCAAGGGCAAGCCTCGCGAGATCGCATTGACCTGGCTCGGCACGATCGGACTGTGCTGCGGCTTGATCGGCACGATCTACACCAACGGGCTGAACTGGTATCCCTTCTGGACGTACGGCGCGTGGGATTCGATCCTATTCCACTACAACCTCTTGATGGTCGGCGTGTTGCTCCTCTCGAGCGGATACATCAAGCTCCGCTGGAAGGATATCTTGCTCGCCCTCGTGCCGATGGTACTGCTGTCCGTCATTGCGAGTCCCATCAACTACTATTACGGCGGAGACTATATGCAGATCTACAGCGGAGACGGCGTGCCGCTTATGAACGATCTCGCCTCGTACCTCAACGAGAAAAACCTGCGTCCCCTCTTCACCTACATTATGCTCGCGTCTTACTCGATCCTAAGCGGATCGGTGGTCGCGATCTCGAAGCTCATCGACCTGATAAAAAAGACCTCTCACAGCAGCAGTTTCTCCGGCTC
>JAFZZX010000047.1 GCA_017615515.1 Clostridia bacterium | reverse complement strand
CCCTATTTCGTCAAAACCGGTTCGCGGCGATAGGCTACGATACCGACCGACAGATAACACAACAGGGTCGCGCTCGCAAAGATCAAAACGAACCAATTGACCGACTCGCTCCACTTGAGAGCGATCGTCGCGCCGGACAAGAGCGTCATCACGGCGGGAAAGATCGGATGAAAAGAAGTCACGCCCGTCCGCATCAATCGATCGGTCATCACGCCGAAGATCGGCACGAGGGCGAAGACTGCCGCGAACTCCGCGACGAAGAACGCCACGCGAAGGGGCGCGTCCATAAAGGAAATATAGCATACGGGAATGCTCATCGAAAATAGAACCAAATAGACTGCGGAGACGACGTGTAAGTACTTATCCCCACCCGACAAACACCCTTCGACCGCGGAGAGGATCAGAGCCGCGATCAAAAAGCCGTACGAAACAAACTGCACTCCCGCGATGGTAAAGCCCGTGTGCATCATACCGCCGAACAGCAAAACCGTCGCCGCGATCACCCATTCCCGCGAATGCGAGCGAAAATCGTATCCCGTTCCCGAACGGAGCGCGCGGAAGAGCGAGACGAACAAGCGCGCAAAGAGCGCCGTCCCCGCGAGCAAACTCGCCGCCGTTACGGAGTATGCGACGTAATTAAAAGGATCGGCGGAAATCAAGGCGTATTCGCCCCCGCCCTTCACGCTGAAAACGAGAGCGAGCGTCCTCTCTGAAAAGAGGATCACGAAATACAGCGAAAAGCCGATGATCTTTGCAATATTGAAAAAGGAAGCTCTGTCTTTCACGTTCCCCGCCCTCTCGATTCGAGAACCAATCACGAAACGAAGTATTGTTTATATATTGTACATAAAAAGAAGATAATTTGTCAATATTTCAAGAATAAGCCATGTTTTCCAAATCCTTTTCGAAGGTTCGTTTTTTGAAAAAGAAGGACGAGGGAGCGAATTGATTTGACTTTTCCCCCCGAAATATGGCATATTATGTACGAGGACAACGAAAGTATGGAAAAGTTCTTACGCCTGTTACAATCGAAAATGGACGTGCCGCAACCTTTCGGCTCTTTCCATTTGTTTGCGGTCTTTCTGGTCATTTTGGGCACCGTCGCCGTCTGCGCAAACTTTCATAATGCCGACGAGAAAACCTTTCGGCGCGTGCTCGTCACGATCTGGACGGTCATGATCGCGATGGAAGCGCTTAAACAATTCATCAAATCCTATTCTTTCACGCCGGAAGGCTCCCTCGTTTGGGCGTATGCTTGGGACTCTTTTCCCTTGCAACTGTGCGATTCTCCGCTCTACCTGCTCCTACCGATCGCTTTCCTGCCGAACGGACGAATGCGTGACGCCCTGTCCGTCTTTATGTACACCTATATCCTGCTCGGCGGCGTCTCGACCTTCATCTTGATCTCCACGACCTTCACCGCGACGATCTACTTCAACGTCCACACCCTCGCGCATCACGGATTGCAGGTGATCGCCTGCATCTTCATCGCGGTACGCAATCGTGACAGGATCGCGGCGCACTCCTTCCTTGACGGTCTGCTCGTCTTCTTGATCGCGGTCACGCTCGCCACGACCTTCAACGTCGTGATGCACCTCTTGGTGCCCGACCAGGTCATCAATATGTTCTATATCAGCCCCTTCTTCAAAAAGACGATGCCGATCCTCAACGACGCGTGGCAAAGCCTGCATTGGATCCCGACGATCTTGCTGTATATTTCGGGCGTATCCTTGCTCGCATACCTGGTCTATCGCTTCTACAAAAAGATCTTTCATCCTATCCCGCAGCGAGACCTCGCCGCGGCACCCGAAAAGAGAAAAGAATCCTTTTGATCCGCTGACATATTGAAAAACGGCAACGCGGTTGCCGTTTTTTTACGTTCTCAACGCGGGATCTTGATCCGCAAACTTCGCAGATAGTCTTTCCGCTCGGGAGAAACGCGATAGCTTTCTCTCGCCTTCTGTATCGCCTTATTGTGCGTCCACGGCGGCAAAAGCTTCCTCTCTACGTAGGGGACGGTTTCGTCGTAACGCTTGGCGATCGCGGTGGCGAAATACCACGCGACCATCATCTTGACGTAGTATTCTTCCGACGTTACCCCCGCAACGAGCGATAGGTAGATAGGATCGAACGCCTCGTCCAGGAAGTGATCCATCAGCATCTTGATCCCGAAACGGACGCGGTAAGTCTCGCCGCTATCCAAGGCGCGGCGGATAAACGGAAGTAGCCGCTCCCGATGCCGCCGAAAGACGGCGGGCGACAGTTGGTCCGAGGTCGCCCAGTTATCCACGAATGAAAGAAAACGATCGACCATAGAAAGGCAACGATCGAAGTCTTTGATCTCGCATAGCAAAAAGGCGTGCAATTGGTTTTCGTCGAAATAGCGATGCGGCAGATCGGCAAGAAACTCGTCCGCGCCGCCGCCCCGCGAAAGCTCTTTGGCAAAGGCGCGAAGCGCAGGGGTCCTGACGCCGATCACCCTATCCGTAGGGACGGTCGGGATCAACGCGCCCTGAAAATCTCGATATTTAAGGTCTTGTCTGCGGAAAAGCTCCGCCCTAATCTCTTCGGTCGTCATTTTGCTCGGTCGGCGCGGATCGAAGCATAACAAACTTCGTCGCAAACGCCGGCGTTACTCTTGCCCGCTTGGCGAAGTACGCCCTCAAACCGCATACCCGCTTTCGCCATTACGCGCCCCGACTTCGGATTGCGCGCGTCGTGCTTCGCCGCAACGCGGTTCATACCGACCTCGTCGAACAGGAAGTCCATTACCGCACAGAGGGCCTCGGGCATCAGACCTTTGCCCCAATGGGCGCGGCTCATACAATACCCCATTTCCGCCGCGCCGATCCTCTCGTCGAGTCTCACGACCGAGATATTGCCGATCACACGTCCGCTCTCCTTCAGCTCCATCACCCAGTTGAAATACTCCCCTTTTTCGTATTCGGGGATCCAACTCTTTAAGAGCGTTTCGGTCGCTTCGACGTTCGGATGCGGCGGCCAAGTCAAGAACTCGGTAACTAAGGGATCTTTCGCCCAATT
>JAFZZX010000005.1 GCA_017615515.1 Clostridia bacterium | reverse complement strand
GTACTTCAACTTTACTCAAAATAGCGCAGAGAGTGGTGTGGAGGCGAGCGCTCTCCGAGAAGACGGACAGGTTTTTTCAAATATAAAAACTTGAGGAAAAAACTTGTGACGACGGAGAGTGGTGCAGAGACAAGCGCTCTTTGAAAAAATGGACAGGCGCGTACTTTTGTGTACGTAACTGTCCGTTTTTGAAAAAGCTAGCGAAGGATATGTGCCGCTATACGTCGTCACTTTCTAAAAGTGGCGGGGGAGAACAGAATTATCAAGGGGAAGATCTCCAGGCGTCCGAAGAGCATCTCCAAGGACAGCACGATCTTCGAGAAGTAGCTATACCCCGAGAAGTTCGCGGCGGGTCCGACCAGGTTGAAACCGGGACCGATGTTGCTGACGCAGGAGAGGGAGGCGGAGAAGTTCGTCAGGAAGTCGCCGTAGTCCTCGATGGAGATCAAGAAGGTGCAGACGATCAAGATCGCGACCCAAGTCACGAAGAAGGTACGCACGTTGTTGATCGTGGACGCATGGACGGGTTCGCCCTCGAGCTTTACCGTGATGATCTCGCGCGGATGCACCATACGGCGAATATCTGCCGAGGTGGACTTTCCGAGGATCATGATGCGGGACATCTTGATGCCGCCGGCGGTGCTGCCCGCCATGCCGCCTATCGTCATCAGGAAAAGCAGAATGACCTTCGACAGGGTCGGCCACCCGTTGTAATCAATGGAGGAGAAGCCGGTTGTGGAACTGATAGACGCCACCTGGAAGGAAGAATAGCGCATCGCATCGCCGAAGGAATTGATCGCCGTGACCGACGACAGGTAGACGTTCAGCGCGATCGCGAAGATGCTGACGAGGACGGTCACGGTGTAGGTGATCATTTCCTCGCCCTTTAGGGCTTTGAGGACGTGTCCGGTAAGGATCAAGAAATAAATGTTGAAGTTCAGCGAGAAGAGGAACATAAAGATCGTGACGATCGTTTCGACGTAAACGCTGTTGTAGGCGCCGATGCTCGCGTTTCTGACGCTGAAACCTCCCGTGCCCGCATTGGCGATCGCGGTCGTGAGTGCGTCGAAGACGGGCATTTTGATAAGGAGCAATAAAAACTCGATCAAGGTCAGCGCGATATAGATCGCATAGAGGATGCGGGCGGTCACGCCCATTTTCGAGGTCAATTTGCCGACGGTCGGACCGGTCGCCTCGGCGCGGAAGGCGTGGATGATGCCGCTGTTTTCACGAGGAAGAACGGCGAGCACGAAGACCAGCACGCCCATGCCGCCGATCCAGTTCGTGAAGCTGCGCCAGAAGAGGATGCTCTTGGGCAGGCTCTCCACGTCGGAGAGGACCGAGGCACCCGTGGTCGTGAATCCCGAGATGGTCTCGAATAGGGCGTCCACGTAGTGAGGGATCGCCTTGGTGACTACGAAAGGGATCGCGCCGATCGCGGCGAGCAAAATCCAGGCAAAGGCAACGATCAGGAAGCCTTCCTTCGCGTAAATCTTTTTTTCTTCGGCGTTTGCTTTGATGAAATAGGTGGGGATACCGAGCGCGAATAGGATCAAGAGCGGGATCAAAAATCCCGAATAGGTGTTCTCCCCTTCGATCGCCGCCACGATGATCGGCAAGAGGAGCATCGCGGCTTCGGCGATCAAGATCTTTCCGAGTATTTTGAGGACGGCTTTCCAATTCATATTACTTCAATATCTGGTCGAGTTCGGTCACTTGCTTGACTCCTGTGACCACCAAAACCTTGTCGTGAACGGCGAGCGACGTCTCGCCCGAGGGTAGGATAAATTCGCCGTCGCGCACCACGCCGCAGAGCAGCACGTTGTTCTTGAGTTTTAGGGACTTCAAGGGAATGCCTATGCCCGGGAAATCGGGTTGTACGGTGAACTCGATCGCCTCGGCTTTGTCGTGAATGCGATAGAGGGCGTTGATGCCCTCTCCCTCGTCGACTTGGTTCGCGCGCACGTAACGCACGAGCAAGTCGGCGATGACTTCGTGCGGGGCGATCACGCTGTCGAGCCCGAGCCTTCTGACCATCTTCGCGAGCGGCTTAGAGGTGATCATCGGGACGACTTTCAGACGGCCGAGCGAGGAGACGAAAAGGGAAACGACCGCGTTTTCCTCATCCATGCCCGTCATCGCGATGAAGGCGTCCGCGCTGCGGACCCCTTCCTCCTCGAGAATGTCGGGCTCGGTGCCGTCCGCGCAGATCACGGTGGCTTTGGTCAAGGCTTCGTCGAGTTCGTGGCAGCGCTCCTCGTCGATCTCGATGATCTTGACTTTGACGCCGTCCGCGAGCAGTTCTTTCGCGAGGTAGTAGGCGACCATGCCGCCTCCGACGATCACGACGGACTTCGCTTTTTGCTTGAAAAGATTGATCTTTTTGGAGAGTTCCAAGAGGTCTTTGTCTTCCGCCGCGATGTGTACGAGGTCGTTTGCCTGTAATACGAATTCGCCGTTCGGGATATAGACCTTGCCGTCGCGGGAAACGACGGCGAAGAGCATCCTGCCGCCCGCGAGGTTCGCGGCGTCTTTTACGCTCATATCACGGATAGGACTGTCTTCGGAAATGCGGAACTCGGTCAGGGAGACCTTGCCGGAAGCGAAACTGTCCGCGGAGATCGCGGAAGGGAACTTCAAGATCTGACGGATCTCGAGGGCGGTGCGGTACTCGGGGTTGAAGATCATATCCACGCCGAGCCCGTCTTTCAGGCTCTCGAGAGAGGAGAGATATTTCGGATCGCGAACGCGGGCGACCACCCTCTTTGCGCCCATCTTCTTGGCGAGGACGGCGGAGAGGATATTGAGTTCGTCGCGCGGGGTGCAGGCGAAGAAGCAATCCGCCTTGTCCACTTCCGCCTCGGAAAGGATGGGACTTTCGAGGCAGTTGCCGACGACGCCCTTGACGTCGCTGCGGTTGACGATGTCGTCTACCCGCTGATAGTTTTCGTCCACGACGGTGACGTCGTGCTTTTCCTTTAATAGGCGGGTGGCGAGTGCTTCGCCGATCCTGCCGATACCAACGATAACAAGTTTCATACCGACCATATTACAACTTTCTTCCGATCTTGTCAAATCGAGAGAGCCATTCGCGAGGATCGTTCGATTATTTATAAAATAATCCCGAAAAACTTTTTTTGCGAAATGGTTTGACAAAGGGCGGCGGGCGTGGTACGATTGACTTACAACAGAATACTTTTCAAAGGCTGTGACGAAGACCGTTGCGCGAGTAGTAGCTTTCAGAGAGTCGGTGGTTGGTGTGAACCGACAGTGCCTTGCGACGACTATCCCTTCCGAGCCGAGCGCCGAACGCCTTGCCGATTTCCACGTCAGCGGCAGCGAAAGGGTCAGTAAGTTGCTACGTGATGCTGCGTAAATGCTAAGGGGTTGATGGATCCCGAGAATGAGTGGCGAATGCTATTTCGCAATTTGAGTGGTACCGCGGGTATATGCCCGTCTCAAAGCAGATCGTTTTGAGACGGGCTTTTTGTTTCAGATCCCGCCTCGAGGATCCTCGATCCATCGCGGAAAGGGAGCGGTGCCCGAATGGCGCATAGGCGCCGTTACCCCAAAGATCTGCCTACGGGCGAAATGCGCCGAAGGAAGGAAAAATGACGGACAACAACAGACTGAAAGAGATCGCGGAACGCGTTAGGGAGCTCAGAGAGATCTTCGCGTATTCGCAGGAAGAGATGGCGGCGAAGACCGACGTTACGATCGCCGAGTACGCGATGTACGAGGCGGCGGAGCTGGACTTCCCCTTTACCTTCCTGCACAAATGCGCGCTCGCGTTCGGCATTTCCATCACCGATCTTCTGGAAGGGCGCAGCGCGCACCTCTCGTCCTATACCGTGACCCGCAAGGGGCAGGGTATGGAGACGGCGAAAGAGCCCGGCATCGAGATCAGCAACCTCGCGCCCCTCTTCAATAATAAGATCGCGGAACCTTATTACGTGCGCTACGAGTACGATCCCGCGCTCCAAAACGAGCCGATCCACCTCGCCAGGCACTCGGGTCAGGAGTTTGATTTCGTGATGAGCGGCAAGCTCAAGGTGCAGATCGGCGACAAGATCGAGTATCTCGAAGAGGGCGACAGCATTTACTACAATTCTTCCACCCCGCACGGTATGATCGCGGTGGACGGCAAGGATTGCCTGTTCGTGGCGGTCGTGCTCCCCGGGGAAGACAAGGAAGAGAAGGTCGTGCGCGAGACCTTGATGCGCGGTCGCGTCTCGAGCGAACCGACGGTCAGCGACGCCTTCATCAAGGTCAGAGAGGACGAGAACGGCTATCCCCTCTCGATCGACTTTACGAATGACGACAAGTTCAACTTCGCGTTCGACGTCGTGGACGCCATCGCGGCGAAATTACCCGACAAGCTTGCGATGCTCCATATCGCGAAGGACAAGACGGAGCGCCGTTTCACCTTCCAGGATATGAAGAAGGCTTCCGCCCGTTGCGCCAACTATTTCAAGGCGCTCGGGATCAAGAGGGGCGACAGAGTTCTGCTCGTTCTCAAGAGGCACTATCAATTCTGGTTCGCGATCTTGGGGCTCCATAAGCTCGGCGCGATCGCGATCCCCGCTACCTGCCAACTGCTGTCGCACGACTTCGAGTATCGTTTCCAAGCGGCGGGCGTCAAGGCGATCATCTGCACGGCGGACGGCGCCGTGGCGGAGCAGGCGGACATCGCGGCGGCGACTTCGCCGACCGTGGAGATCAAGATGCTCGTGGGCGGCAAGCGCGAGGGCTGGCGCGACTTCGACGAGGAGTATCCGCTGTATAGCACCCACTATGCCCGCGCCAAGGACGCTCCCTGCGGCAACGACCCGATGCTGATGTTCTTTACGTCGGGCACGACGGGATATCCCAAGATCGCGGAGCATAGCTACAAATATCCGCTCGGGCACTATATGACGGCGAAGTACTGGCACGGCGTGTCCAAGGACGGATTGCATTTCACGATCTCGGACACCGGTTGGGGCAAGGCTCTGTGGGGCAAACTCTACGGACAATGGCTCGCCGAAAGCGCGGTCTTTACCTACGACTTCGATCGTTTCGACGCGGCGGACATCCTGCCGATGTTCGCGGCGCACAAGATCACGTCCTTCTGCGCGCCCCCGACGATGCTCAGAATGATGATCAAGCAGGATCTGTCGAAGTACGATTTCTCGTCGGTCAAGCAGATGACGACCGCGGGCGAAGCGCTCAATCCCGAAGTGTACTATCAGTTCGAGAAGGCGACGGGGCTCCAGACGCGCGAAGGGTTCGGACAGACCGAGCTGACCTTAATGATCGGTAACTTGATCGGCGGCACGCATAAGGTCGGGTCGATGGGAAAACCCGTCCCGGGCTACGACGTGGAGATCCTCGATCCCGAGGGCAATCCCGTGCCCGACGGCGAGACGGGCGAGATCTGCGTGAAGGTCTCGGAGCGCGTCCCGCGCGGCCTGTTTATGGGATATTATCTCAATGAGGAGAAGACCCTCGAAGTGTTGCACGACGGCTGGTATCACACCGGCGATACCGCGTGGCGCGACGAGGACGGCTTCTATTGGTACGTGGGCAGAGTGGACGACGTGATCAAGTCGTCGGGTTACCGCATCGGACCTTTTGAGATCGAGAGCGTGATCATGGAGCTCCCCTACGTGCTGGAATGCGGCGTGTCCGCCGTTCCCGACGAGGTCAGAGGACAGGTCGTCAAGGCGAGCATCGTTTTGACCAAGGGCACGACCCCCTCGGACGAACTCAAGAAGGAAATACAGGACTACGTGAAGCAGCACACCGCACCCTATAAGTATCCCCGCGTCGTCGTCTTCCGTGACGAACTCCCGAAGACGATCAGCGGAAAAATACAAAGAAATAAACTGTGAGAATGGAGAAATGATGGAAAGGACGGATTTGGACGGAAAAATCAAAGAAATGGCGGAGCGCATCCGCGAACTTCGCGAGATCGAAGGACTGACCGTGGCGGAAATGGCGGAGAAGACCGGCGTGACCCCCGAGGAGTACGAGACCTGCGAGAAGGGCGGCAGCGACCTGAACTTTACTTTCATTTATCGTTGCGCAAAGGCGTTCGGCGTCAACGTGACCGACATCATCGAGGGCTATTCCCCGATGCTGAACTCTTACACCGTGACCCGCGTAGGGGACGGGCAGAAGATCGCACAAGCGCACGGAATGACCTATTATAACCTCGCTTACGCCTTCCAAAACAGGATCGCCGAACCTCTCTTCGTAAAGAGTATTTACGACGAGGCGGCGCAGAACCGTCCGATCGAAGTGACTTCCCACAGCGGGCAGGAATGCGACGTCGTGATCGAAGGCGCCCTCAAGGTGCAGATCGGTTCGCATACAGAAGTCCTGCACGCGGGCGACAGCATCTATTACGACAGCGGCACGCCGCACGGCATGATCGCGGTCGAGGGAAAGGACTGCACTTTCTACGCGATCGTCCTCAATCCGACGGGAGAGCCGATCCCCGAGCTGACGCCCGTCAAGGCGATCATGGACGGGAATAAAGCCAAGGCGGACGACAGGGAGCGCGCGTACAGGAAGTTCATCGACGTCGAGGAGAACGAGCACGGCACCCCCACGTCCATCAAGTTCAAGAATACCGAGAAGTTCAATTTCGCTTTCGACATCGTGGACGCGGTGGCGGATCGCGAACCGAATAAGATGTGTATGTTGCACGTCTCCAAGGATATGACCGAGCGCCGTTTCACCTTCCTCGATATGAAGAAGGCTTCCGCTCGTTGCGCGAACTACTTTAAGTCGCTCGGCATCAAGAAGGGCGACAGGGTCATGCTCGTCCTCAAGAGGCACTACCAATTCTGGTTCGCGATGCTGGGTCTCAATAAACTCGGCGCGATCGCGATCCCGGGCACGAATCAGCTCCTTGAGCACGACTTCGAGTACCGTTTCAACAGCGCGGAGATCGGCACGATCATCTGCACCGCGGACGGTGACACCGCCCATCAGGTGGACCTCGCGGCGGCGAAATGCCCCTGCTTAAAGAATAAGCTCATCGTGAACGGCACGCGCGAAGGGTGGCGCAATTTCGACGAGGAATATCCCCTCTACAGCACCCACTTCAAGCGCACCGAGATGTCCCCGGGCGGCGACGACACGATGTTGATGTTCTTCACGTCGGGTACCTCGGGCTATCCAAAGATCGCGGCGCATAACTACAAGTACGCTCTCGGACATTTCCACACCGCGAAGTACTGGCACACC
>JAFZZX010000046.1 GCA_017615515.1 Clostridia bacterium | reverse complement strand
TCGGACGGATAGAGGCGCATCGTGAGATCGAAGTCGTTGCTCGCGAGAGACTCGAAGACCTCGCCGATCGAATCCTCGATCGAGCCTGTCAGAGAGGAGACGTCGAAGGAAGAACCGGACAGCACTTCCATAAAGGTATTGAGCGCGTCGAAGACGCGGGAAGTCTCCGCATAGCTGAAGTCGTTGATGCGGATCTTGGACGCGTAGGCAGAGGCGACGCCTTCCGCGGGATCGTCGATATTCTTGCCGACCTTATGTTTGATCTTGCCCTCTTCCTCGTATTCGGACAAATAGAGCATAATGCCGAAGTAGGAGCTCTTCTTGGGCAGGATCTTGCGCGAGAGCTCGCCCGCCATGCCTTCGTTCGGCATCTTGTCGTTCAGCATTTCCGCAAGGTCGGTCGAGACGATGACCTCGAAAGAATAGATCTTGACGCCGTCCTTTTCCGAGACTTTCTTGATCTCGATGCCGCAGATGTCGAGTTGCATACCCTTAAAGAGGGAATCCTCCTCGGCGGCGGCCACTTCGGACGTTTCGCCGTCCGAGAACATCTTGGTCATAAAGGACGCGAGCGCCTCTGCGGACAGATTCACGCGCATCTTGTCGAGGTCGGTCTCCGCGTAGTTGATCGTAGAAAGGTCGATATTCTCGAGCATACCGCCGAGGTCGTCCGCGGAGAAGATATTATGCTCGTTGAGGTAGGTGGCGTCAACGCCGTACTTGTGGGACATATCCGTCTTGAAGGTCGTCATCGAGCCGTCGAGGTCGAGGGCTTCGGGACGATTGTTCGAGATATACAGACACTTCAGCATCGTGAAGACGTCGTGCGCCGAAAGCCTGCCCTCTTTGTCGATCAAGGACAGCACGGTCTCCCACGTCATAATTTTCATTTCGGAATAGGTGTTGCCCTTGTCGTCCTTTAAGGGATTGCCTTCCTTGTCCTTAGAGGCGATGAAGTTGATCTTCACGGTCTCGTTGACAGAGGTGAAGGTGGACGAGATCTGGCTGTTGATGCCGCCGAGGAAGGTCTCGCTCGCGTTTTCGCCCTCTTTCCCGAGGAGCGCGTTCAAGAGGGTGGACAAACGCTCGGCGTTCTTCTCGGACGGTTTGTTGACCATCAGCACGAGTTCGCGCTTGTCCTCTGCGGGCGCGAGGGGATAGACCGTCGCGTGTACCGAGAAGTGCTTGGGTACGAGTTTCGGGATCAGATTGAGCGCGAAATCGGGCACGCCCTCGAGTTGTTTTTTGAGATCTTCGGTCTCGAGCGCCGCCTTGACCATATCCCTGAGAGAGAGGGAGATGGACAGACCGAGCGCGGTGTCTTTCTGGTCGTAAAGCGCTTCGCCGTTCTTGGTCGCGAGGGGCGAGTTCATGATCGTGACGGACGCGACCTTAAAATACGAGTTCAGGTCAAGGTCTTTTACGACGGATTCTTTCAGCGCCGAGGTCAACGGGCTGTTTTTACTCGACAGGAAATAGGTCAAAACGTCGTTGATAAAGGCGGAGACCTGCTTTCCGTTCACCGAAAAGGTCGTAAACTTTTCGTTTGCTTGGGCGGCGGCGTTGTCGATGTCGTAATTCACGAGGGTGTCGAAGTTGAAGTCGAGAGAAGAGAGGCTCTTTTCGAGAGCGGTCTCGGGGGAGAAATCCTCCGCGCCGAAGTCCATCTCGCCGAGCAGTTCCGCGAGAGACAGACGATAGGTCTTGAGTCCCACCTTCTTGCGTGCGGCGACCGCGGCGTCCCCCGTCCCCGCAAGGGCGGAGTATTCCGCAAGCGAAAGTTTGCCTTTGATCTCGTCGGACAGGAGGGCATAGCGATCCGCCTTGCTCTTCAAAAGAAAGGCGGCGTAGGCGGCGTCTTCGTCGTAACCTGCTTCGTCGTCCTCTCCCGCCGCGGCGACCGCAGGCGCGAGGGTGGCGCGCTTTTCGTCCGAAACCAACTCGTATTCCAGTTCGTCCTCGGTCTTATCCGATAGGAACATCGCCTCGGACAACCCCGAATAGAAGGAATCGAGATCCTCTTCCGCGTAGGTCACTTCCGCTTCCTTGCCCGAAAGAACGTTCGCCGCGAGTCCGATCGCGTCGTTCAAGGACAAGCCGCCGATGTGGGGGCTAACGTAGGTCTTGAACATGATCGAGCCGCCGATATACAGCGCCGCAAAGAATACGATCGTTAAAATAAACGATATGATCGAACAAGTCAAACAACAATTATGTTTTTTCAGCCTTCCGCCTTCTCCGGCTCTCGACATATAAACACCTCTCTAAAATGCGGTCAGGGTATAATGACCACGATACTATAGTAAATTATACAACACATATATATATAAATCAAGAGCGCAGGAACATTTTTCCTATTGGAAAAAACCACCGAACGAACGACGAAAAACAATTCGTCAAAGATCCGCGTGTCAGCTATAAATTGTAACAACGGAGAGCGCCCCACGTTGCCACCCCTTCGCGACTTCGTAGAAGATGGCAGAGAGGAGGCTAATTCACCCCAAGAAATGAGCCATTTCTCGGGGACCCCGATACGAAAAACCGCGCAGGCGTTCCTCTCCCCCCGGCGAGCGACGCTGCCGTCGGGGTCCCCGCGATATTGCCAAATATCGAGGGGTATTGGCAGCGAGGAGAGTGGAGCGAAAACAAACGCTCACCCAAAAGGCGGGTAGGCGCGAAATCGAAACGCAAGACGTACAAAAAATGCGCAAGAACAATTGATCGACGCTTGCGCATTTTCAAATATAAATTGCGACAACGGAGAGCGCCCCACATTGCCTCCCTTGGCACAACGGAGAGAGTTTACATATTCCCCCGGCGACAACGGAGAGCGGAGTAGAGGCGAGCGCTCTTTGAAGAAAAAGGCAGGCGCGTACTCCTTGTACGTAACTGCCTTTTGATGAAATAGTTAGCGAAGCATATGCCCCGCTATGCGTTGTCGCCTATCTTTCTTCGCGGAAGTAGTTGAGTCCCAGAGATGCGGGCGGCTGCGCCTTCTTGCTCCCCACGATACTCGTAAAGATCAAGACCACGATGGTCATCACATACGGAAGCATCTTGATGAGTTCGATCTGCGAGAAAGTAATTCCCTTGATAAAGCCTGCGGCGATATACAGCCCGCCGAAGATGATCGAACCGGGGATCGCGAGAGCGGGACGCCACAACGTGAAGATAACGAGGGCGATACTGAGCCAGCCGAAGCCTTCCAAAAGGTATTCCCAGTTGCCGCCCATATAGTCCATAATGGTGAACAATCCGCCAAGCGCGGCGACTGCCGACCCTACGATGGTGGCGACGTATTTATACGCCGTGACGTTCACGCCCGCGGCGTCCGCGGTGGCGGGATTCTCACCCACGGCGCGCAAATGCAAGCCGATGCGGGTGCGGTTTAAAATAAGCTGCGTCCCGATGGCGATGATAAGCGCAAGATAGACGAGGAATCCGTGCGACAGGAAGATCTGCACGAACCAGTTGGTGCTCTTGATTTGAAAGAGGTTGGAATAGAACTGGCTCGCCCTTGCGATGATGCCGACTTCCGCGCGGATCCCGTTCATAAAGTGACCCGCGAGACCGACGCCGAGGGTGGTCAGCGCGAGACCGGTCACGTTCTGATTCGCGCGGAGCGTCACGGTCATAAAGCTATACAGCAAGCCCATCAACCCGCCCGCAACGATGGTCGTTAAAAAGGGCAAAAGGACGAGCAGCGCCGCGGAATAGATCTTTGCCTTCATCAATTTGAAGACGGTCATACAGCCGATTGCCGCACCGACGCTCATGACGCCCGGGATGCCGAGGTTCAGGTGACCGGATTTTTCGGTGATGATCTCACCCGTCGATCCGTAAAGGAAGGACGCGCTCAGTTTGATTGCATTTGACAGAAAAGAAACGAATGCCATAATTAATCCTCCTCCTTTGCCGAACT
This sequence comes from Clostridia bacterium, assembly GCA_017615515.1. Lineage (GTDB taxonomy): Bacteria > Bacillota > Clostridia > Christensenellales > CAG-1252 > CAG-1252. The sequence goes on along the minus strand of JAFZZX010000046.1, from coordinate 420 downwards.
TTGAGGCGCGGAATCGTCGGGATTCGGGAGCGGTTTATTCGCGTCGTCGGTTTTTTCGGCGGGAACGGGGCTTTCGGACGAGCTGATTTTCTTGTGACGGAAAATGATCCTGTAATTGATAAAGAACTCGCAACCGATGATCATCAGGAAGGTGATACCGATGACCACTTGAGAAAAGAAGCTGTTTGTCACGAGGTTTGCCGTCATAACCTCGTCCATTCCGGTCGAAAGGAAGGCGACGAGCAAAGCGGTGAAGATCATCGCGATCGGATTGAACTTCGCGAGCCAAGAAACGAGGATCGCGGTAAAGCCCCTGCCGCCCGCCGTCGTGCTGCTGACCGTGTGGTTGATGCCCGCGACGAGCAGGAAGCCCGTGACGCCGCAGATCAAGCCCGAGAGGATCAGCGTGCGGATGATGAC
>JAFZZX010000045.1 GCA_017615515.1 Clostridia bacterium | reverse complement strand
TTTTATCAAATTATCATTTATCAAAATCCTATTATTTATCAAAAAACTAAAAGACGGCGGAGAAGGGGTTAGATGCGAGGCTCGACAAAAAGCGGCGAATGAGCGTACTTGTTGTACGTGATTTCGCCGCTTTGCAGTCAGTAACGAAGCAGATATGCCCCTAATACGCCGTCTATTATACGCCATCTTTACGAATGACAAGCTCGGCGATCTTCACCGTCGCTCGCGCGTCCTTTCCGTAGAAGTCCGCGCCGACGGTCGTTGCGTATTCCTCGGTCAGCACCGCGCCGCCCACCGCGACCTTCGCCGTAGAGCCCGCCGCACGGAGCGCGTCGATCGTCGTCTTCATCGAGGGGACGGTCGTGGTCATCAGGGCGGATAGCCCGATCAAGGGGGCGTGTGTCCTTTCCCAAGCCGCGACGATCTCGCTCTCGGGCACGTCCTTGCCGAGGTCGAGGACCTTGAATCCGTAACTGCGCAAGAGCATCTTGACGATATTTTTACCGATGTCGTGGATGTCGCCCTTGACCGTCGCGAGGATCACGTCGGGACGGCTGTCGTTCTCGTCGCCGCCCGCGCGCATCACGTCCATGCCTTTTTTGACGACTTCCGCCGCGGCGATCAGGCGGGGCAGGAAGACCTCGCCTTTCTCGAACTTCGCGCCGATCTCGTCGAGCGCGGGGATGAATTCGCCGTTGATGATCTCGATCGGATCGCGCGTCTTTAAGGCTTCGCGCACCGCCTCTTCGATGCCGCCCACCGCGCCGCATAAGACCATGCCGCGGATATCCACCGCGCCGGATTGATCGAAAGTGAAGTAAGAGGAAGTGTCGAGGGGCAGGAGTTTCCCCTTCAGGACTTCGGCGTATTCCGCCACGAGAGGGTTCAGGATCGGCGCGGAAAGCCCCGCTCTGAGGCATTCGGATAGGAATGCGGCGTTGATCTTTAAGCGGTCGGGCATGCCGAAACTGACGTTGCTGACGCCGAGCACCGTGCATACGCCGAGTTTCTCGGTCACTTCTTTGACGGCGAGAGCGGTTTCGGTCGCTTGGGTCTCGTCGGTCGCGATGGTCAGCACCAAGCAATCGATCACGATGTCGCTCTTGTCGATCCCGCGCGCGGTCAGTTCGTTGACGAGGGCGGACGCATAGGCGTAGCGCTCTTCGTGCGTCTTGGGCATCGTTTCGCCGAGGCAGAGACCGATCAAGGTCGCGCCGTACTTCTTCGCGATCGGGACGATCGCATCGAGGCTCTCACCTTTCATATTGACCGAATTGATGATCGGCTTGCCGCAGTATAGGCGACAGGCGCGCTCGAGGGCTCGCTTGTCGGACGAATCCAGCTGAATGGGCAGGGAGACCGTCGAGGAGACTTCCTTCATCACGCGGACGAGGGTCGCCGTCTCGTCGATCTCAGGGAGCCCGACGTTGAGGTCGAGAATGTCCGCCCCCGCTCGTTCTTGGTCGATCGCTTCGCGCAGGATATAGTCGGTGTCGCCTTCGATCAAGGCGGCTTTGAGCCGTTTTTTACCGGTCGGGTTCAGCCTTTCGCCGATGACTTTTACCCCTTCGTCCAGAAAGACGGTGCGGGTCGCCGAGGTCGCTGAGGTATGGCGTTTGACGTCGCGCACGACGGGCGTTTTGTCCCTAAGGAGTCCCTTGAGTGCACGAATATAGTCGGGCGTCGTGCCGCAGCAACCGCCGAGGATCGTCACGCCGAGATCGACCATCTCGCTCATCGCGGCTGCGAAGTCTTCGGGCGTGTCGTCATAGACGGTCTTACCGTTCTCGATGCGGGGAAGTCCCGCGTTGGGTTGCACGATCACGGGGCAGGTCGCGTACGCGGTGATCTTTCGTACGGTCGGGATCAGGTCGCGCGCGCCGAGCGAGCAGTTTACGCCCACCGCGTCCGCACCGAGCGAACAGAGCGTCACGGTCGCCGTGACGGGATCGGTGCCGAGGAATGTTCTGCCGTCTTCCATATAAGTCATCGTGACGTAGACGGGCAGGTCGGTATTCTCCTTCGCGGCGAGTAGAGCGCATTTGGTTTCCAATAGGTCGCTCATCGTTTCGATGAGGACGAGATCGGCGCCTGCTTTCGCGCCCGCTTTCATAATGAAAGCGTAGTTTTCGTATGCTTCGTCGAAGGACAGAGAGCCGTTCGGCTCGAGGAGAGCGCCGTGCGAACTGACGTCGAGGGCGACTTTCTTCGCGCCCGACGCTTTGGCGATGGCGACGCCTTGCGTGATGATCTCGGCGACGTCCATTCCTTTCATTTTGAAGGGGTTTGCGCCGAAGGTATTGGCGGTCACCACGTCCGCGCCCGCCTCGACGTAGGCTTTGTGTACTGCGAGGACGACGTCGGGGTGGGTCAAATTGTAGGTTTCGGGGAAGGCGCCCGCAGGCAGCCCCTTTGCTTGGAGCATCGTGCCCATTGCGCCGTCGAAAATCAAAAACTCGTTCATAATTACCTCTCGGTGGGAACGCAGGCGGTCACGCCCACGATGCTTTTGATCGGCAGGAGCAGTCCCGCCTCGGTGATGGTCAGCCCGATCTTTTTCGTTGCGCCGAGCGCCGCCGCGATCTCTACGTTTGCGGTAATGGGCAGGTCGCCGTATCCCGGACAAAAGCGGAAATTGGTCGTGAAACCTTCCGCTTCCTTCTCTTCCCGCACTTTTTTCAGCATCTCGTCCGCTTTTCTTTCCGCGTAGGCGCTGCCGAGGGCGTTCAGAGCCACCGACTCCGACGGACGCGTTAGGGAGAGTTCGCGCACTTTTCTGTCAAACGCCACGCCGAGGGTAAAGGCGCTGAATATCCCTTGGGTCGCGCCCTCAAAATGCCGCCGAATGCTCTCGCCGACCAAGGTGACGGCGCAGCCTTCGAAGGTCAGCGCCGGCTCGTGATCTTTCACGCGGAAGGTCGCGGTGACCTGACGGGGGCAAAAGACCTCGCGGTAGGCGTCGAATACCCTCTTGAGGAGAGACGCGTCCGAAGGATCGTCGCCCTTACTGCCCAGATAGCGCAGGGCGTCGCGGATTACTTTCTCCTCAAGCATTTTTCAAGTAACCCATCGCGGTCAGGCGTTGCGCGAGCCCCGTCGCCGCTTCGGGACGGTTCATCGTATAGAAATGGATGTCGTCGGCGCCAGCGTCGTATAGCTCGCGGATCTGCTCCGCCGCATAGTCCAGTCCCGCCTGCAGAAGACCGTCCTTGTCCTCTTCGTAGCGGTTCAAGATGCGAATGATCTCACCGGGCAGCGAGACCGCGCACATATAGATCATACGGTTGACCTGCGCTTTACTCATGATCGGCATGATGCCCGCAGAAACGGGAGAGGTCACGCCCGCCTTTTTGACGCCGTCGAAGAACTCGAAGAAGCGGCGATTGTCAAAGCAAAGTTGGGAAACGAAGAAGGACGCGCCGAGCTCCTCTTTCATCTTCATATAGCGGTAGTCTTCCGCCAAAGAGGGGGACAAGGGGTGTCCTTCGGGATAGCAACTCGCGCCCACGCAGAACCCGCGCTCGACGAGGTTCGGAATGATGTCCGTCGCGTGGGTGTAGCCGCCTTCGGGAGCGCCTTCCACTCGGTCGCCGCGCAGGGCAAGGACGTTCTCGATGCCACGCGCGTGGAAGGAGTCGATGGTCTCTTTCACCGTCTCTTTCGTACTGTTGATCACGGTGATATGGCAGGCGGAAGGGATATGGTTCTCTGCCTGCGACATCTGCGCGATCTCTTCGGTCAATGTATTGTTGAGAGAGCCGCCCGCGCTGTAGGTCACGCTGATATAGGCGGGGCGAAGGGGCGAGAGCGCCGCGAGCAGGTCGCGCACGTCCTGTCTGTTGAAGTCGCCTTTCGGGGGGAATATCTCGAATGAGAGCGTTCCTTTCCCTTTCCCGATCGCGTCTGTGATCTTCATATCCGTTGCCTCCCAAGGAATATCGTATATCGAGATTATATCCCGAATCGGGCGGAGAAGTCAAACTCTATCCGTTATCTCGAAGAGAATATGTTGCAAACAATAAAAAATATGTTATAATAGTTTATACGGCGCTACCGATCGCGCCGCGTGAGGTTAGAGTATGAAACATTCCGAAAAAGAGAATATAGGAAAGACCGCCCTTGACAATTTCGACGACGAGGTCTCTCGGCGTCTTGAGGGTGGGGCAGAACCCGAACTCGAGGAACGCCCGATCGCCCCTTCGTCCACGATCGATCTCGCCCAAGAGCCCGCTTCCTCTATCGTAGAGGCAGAGCCGAGCGCAGCGTCTGCGGCGGAAACGCCCGCTTCGGCGGTCGAACCCACCCCCGAGCCCGCGATCGAGGTCGAGAGCGCACCCGCGCCTGCCGAGGAGATCCCCGCCGAGCCCGAAGAGGTGCGCGAAGAGCCGACCTACGGCGCGCCGCAACCTCTGTTTGAGGACATCATTCCGCCCGAGTTCACGAGGAGCGAGGAGAGCAGGAGAGCCGCGGAAGCGCGCGCCGACAAGGTAGCGGCGGCAGCCGCCGCACGCGAGGCGAAAGAGGCCGAGGCGGAGCGCAAGAGAGCGGAAAAAGAGGCAGAAGCAGAGCGCAAGAGAGCGGAGAAAGAGGCAGCGAAAGAGGCGAAAAGACAAGCCAAAGCGGACAAAAAGAAAGCCAAGACCGCGGCATTGATCGCCCGCGTCGAGGCGCAAGCGGAACAAGACGCGGTGCGAGAGATCGAACGCGAAACCGGCGAGCACTACGAGTTGCCGACCGCATCCGCGGAGCCGTCGCCCGCACCCGAAGCTAAGCCGCAAGAGGCGGAACAGCCCGTCGCATCTGCGGAAACACCCGCTCCCGCGCCCGAGGCAGCGCCCGTCGCCGTGCCCGTTCCCGAAGCGGAACCCATGAAATCGGCAGATAAAGCCCCTCGGAAGTATTCTTCCTACGAGCGCAAACTCCGTAGAAAGTACAAATTGGACAAGGACAGCCTTCTGTCCGAGAACGACGCCGTCCCCGGCTTTATCATCGCGAAAGGCGAGAACGTGATCCGCAGTTACAGCTGTCTGTCGGCGGGCAGAGGCGACGGGATCTTGTGCTTGACGAACAAGCGCCTTTTGATCAACGCGGGCGAGCGCTCCGAGATCGACATCGACAAGGTCTCGGGCATCAAGTTCAGCCGTTCCACGCACTTTTCTTTCGGGAAGTTCCTTTTCTGGTTGATCTTCTTCGGTCTCGGCGTCTTTATGCTGTTGCTGCCGAGTTTCAACAGCGGTATGAATATCCCCGGCATCACGGGAGAGAGTTGGAAGGATTGGTTCGGCATCCTCTTCTACGTCTGCGGCGGCATCTCCGTCCTGATCTCGCTCCCCCTCTTCTTCACGATGGTGAAAAAGAACTTCTATTTCTACGTTTACGCCCGCGAAGAAGCGCCTTTCCTCGAGTACAAGAGCAGATCCTATGCCAAACGCGAGAAGAAGGGCAAGGTCTATAAGTACCAAGTCGGCAAAGCAGGCAAAGAGAGCGAAAAAGCCGCTCGCGAGCTGGGCGCGCTGATCATCGAGGCGAAAGAGGGCAGGTACGACGACTGATGACGAGAGGCAAGTTTATCGTTTTTGAGGGGATCGACGGCAGCGGAAAGAGCAGCCACGCCCGTCTTCTCAAGGAGCGTTTGGAAGCGGCGGGTCACCTCGTATGGCTTACGTGCGAACCCACCGATGGCGAGGCGGGCAGTTTGCTCCGTCGTTGCCTGACGGGCGGGGCGGACCTGCCGGAGCAGGCGATCGCAGGACTTTTTATGACCGACCGATTGGATCATATCCTGCACCCGACCAAGGGCATTCTCGCCCATCTCGAGCAGGGAGAGATCGTCCTATGCGACCGCTATTATTTTTCCTCTTTTGCCTACAATTCGCTGTTTGCGCCGATGGACTGGATCATCGAGATCAATCGCCTTGCGAGGGAGATCTTGCGCCCCGATCTGACATTGTTTCTCGACATTCCGCCCGAGAGTTTTGCCTCTCGTATGACGGGTCGCGGCGAAAGGGAGCGTTACGAGAAGATCGAGACCTTGACCCGCGTGCGCGAGAACTACCTAAAAGCCTTTGCCGCTCTCCCCGACGAGCGCGTCGCCACGGTGGATAACGCCCGTCCGATCGAGGTTGCCGCCGAAGAAGTCGCGGCGCTTGCGGAAAAGGTACTTGCGGAATGAATCCCCGAAATACGAAAACAAAAAATGAAACGATTGCCGCGGCGAAGACGTT
>JAFZZX010000044.1 GCA_017615515.1 Clostridia bacterium | reverse complement strand
GGGTCGAACATATATTGATTCACGCGATGAGCGTCCATGCCCTTCTTGAGCAGGCGCACGTTCATATCCGGCTCGACGGTCGGCGCGACGTCCGGGAAGATCTCCTCCCTCAGGTACTCGCAGGGGGTGTTTTTCAGACAGGCAAGCACGACGCCCGCGTATTTTTCACGCGCGCCGTCGCCGTATTCGCACAGAGCGATCGCGCTGACCACGTCGCCCCAATAGGCGGCGTGTTCGAGAGACTTCCTGCCACTCTCGAGATCCTGCGACATCCCGATGCCCGTGCAGCGCAAGACGCCGAGGATGCGGAGCGCGACGATCATGCCCGCCGACGCCTTCTCGATCAAATTGCCGTACACCGAGTACGCCGCGCCCTCTTTCTCCGCGCCCAAGTTGAGCTTTTGCATCTGGGCAAAGGCGTGCCCTTTCAGGGAGATCAGGTATTCCTCTTCCTCACTGAGTAAGCCGCCCTTTTCGTGAGACAAATCCAAGTATTCGTTAAAGCGCTTCTTGCGATAATACTCGTTCACGTCGCGTATCTTCGCAACGGAAGGCTGCGAGATCTTGGGAAGAAACGTTTCGATCTCTTCGTCGGTCAATCGAAACATTTTGCCGAGAAGCGGGAAAATGCGGTCTTTGACGCAATAGTCGCCGAGAACCGCTTCGAACACGAAATATTCGTGCAAAGCGAGTTCAATCCGATCGCTGAACTTCATCTTTTGTCCTCCTGAGTTTTATCAAATAAACGGATTTCGATCGCCGAAGGTCGGCAAACCGAAGAATAAAAATATTATAGTCGAATTATATATATTTGTCAATAAGCGTGGCGAGCGCGTCACGGCTTCTTGCGATATTGCTCCTTGATCCTGTCGACGTCGATCTCGCGACGGAGGAGGTCTTCGGCGAATTCTCCGATCGGTCTGCTGAGATCCACCGCGTCCACGATCTCGTTCTCGCGGCGCATACTGTGGTATTCGTATTCCGAGACGATCAGATGATCCGCGAGCTTGATCCCCACCATGCCGAGCGCTTGCGCGATGCGATTGGTCGAGTCGATGTCCGCGTCCGAGGGCGCAAGGTTGCCGTTCGGGTGATTGTGCCCCAAAACGACGTAGGTCGCGCCGCATTTCGCCGCCGTGGCGACGAGGTTATCGCGGTCGATCGAGACCGCCTTTCTCTGCCCGCGCGTGAAGATCTCGCTCTTCAATATCTTGCCCGTTTCGCTGAGGTAGTAGATCAGGAAATGCTCCTCTTTCTTCCTACCGATCCGTCCGATCACCGCCGCCGCGCATGCCGCGGGCGAAGTCAAGCCGTCCGCTTCCTTTTCGGCGAGCAGATACGCGCTGAACGCCTCGGGGAGCAAATGCAGGAAAAGCGCCGCGTTCTCGGTCATGCCCTTGACGGACGAGAGGACTTCGGCGTCCGCGTCCAAGGCTTTCTTGTACGAGCCGAAGGTCAGCAAGAGTTCGTGCGCGATCGCATTGGTATCGCGGCGCGGAATGAATGGGAAAAGCAGGTATTCGAGCTTCTCGTGGTCTTCCAAAGCCTCGAAGCCGAACCGCCTGATCTTATTTCTGAGCCTATCCCTGTGTCCGTCGTGGATCCCTGCCATTTTTATCGCGGCGGACGCCGCCCTCCCCAAGCAAAAACGAGCGCCCCCTTACAGGGTAACGCCCGTCTTCAATATCGCGATTTGTTTGTCTCCGCGTAGGTCGCTCTTGGTCGCCTTGCCCTCGATCGTATCGAGCAGCAGATCGTAGAGCGCCTGCGCCGCCGCCTCGACGTCGCCCGTCAGCATCACGCCCGCGTCGAAGTCGATCCAATCCTTCTTTTTCGCCGCGAGGGGGCTATTGGACGCGATCTTCAAGGTCGGCACGACGCTCCCTAAGGGCGTCCCCCTGCCTGTGGAAAAGAGGATCACGTTGCAACCCGTCGCCGCGAGAGTCGTACAAGCGATGATGTCGTTGCCGGGGCTCTCGATCATATTGAGACCGCGCTCCGTCGCGCGCTCGAGCTCTCCGAGCACCGCCAGCACTTCGCCCCGTCCCGACTTCTGCACGCACCCGAGGGACTTCTCCTCGAGGGTGGTGATACCGCCCGCCTTATTGCCCGGCGAGGGGTTCTCGTAGACGTTGACGCCGTGCGAACCGTAGAAGGTTTTCCACTTATTGACGAGCGCGGCGATGTCGTCGAAAACTTGTCTGTTCTTCGCGCGCGCCATCAAGGTCTGCTCCGCGCCGAAGACTTCGGGCGTCTCCGCGAGGACGACCGTCGCGCCGCACGCTTCCATGAGGTCGGCGACCCGCCCGATCAAATAATTCGCGGTGATACCGGAAAAGCCGTCGCTGCCGCCGCACTTCACGCCGATCGTCAGTTCGGACAGAGGCACGGACTCCCGTTTGTCCTTCGACGCCACGGCGTACAGTTCTTCGAGAAGGGCGAGCCCTTCGGCTTCGTCGTCCTCGACCTCCTGCGCAACGAGGAAACGCACCCTCTCGCCGTCCGGCACGATCTCGCGAATCCCGTCCATGCGGTTCTCTTCGCAACCGAGACCGAGGAACAGGACACCACCTACGTTCGCGTTCTTCGACAGATTCACGAGGATCCGTTTGGTGCGCGTGAGGTCGTCGCCGAGCTCGGAACAACCGACGCGGTGGGTCAGCACCACGACGTCGTCCACTTTGAGGTCGTCTGCGTGTTTTTCTTTGAATCGACGCGCGATGGATTCCGCCGTCGCCGCGATGCAACCGACGGTCGGCACGATGTAGAGATCGTTGCGCGCGCCTGCGCCGCACGCCCTTCTGTACGCCATCACGCTATCGCGCGCAGGTCTCGCGGGAAGGGGTGCGAGTTTCTTGTCGTAGGTATAGGAAAGGGCTTCCGCCGTGAGTGCGCTCGCGAGGTTGTGCGTATGCACGAATTCGCCCGCCTTGACGTCTGCGGTCGCGACGCCGATCGGGTAGCCGTACTTAATGACCGCCGAACCCTTGGGAATGTCGCGAAGCGCGATCTTGTGCCCCGCGGGGACGTCGCCTTGCGGAACGCGGAGAACGCCGACGTTGTCCTTCTCGTTCAGGATGATCAGGTCGCTCATAACGCTTTCAGCGTCTCGCGCACCTTGCCCGCCTTGATCGCGCGAACGTAGTCCACGGAAGCGGTGTAAACGCCCTCGGTCGCCTCGAGGTCCATACCCCAGAACGCCTCGTTGCGGATAAACGCCTCGTACTTCTTCTCGGCGCTCATATCTTGCGCAAAGAACGCCTTGACGTCGTCGCCGTCGTTGATCGTGAAGTCGGCGCTGTCGTACAGGCAGAAGAGCGCGGCGAGCGCGAAGAGCATATACTTGCGGTTGCCCTTGTCGCAGGCGAGGAAGGACGGGAGCAAGCGGGTCTTCCACTTCGCGACGCTGTTCAAAATGATCGAGGAGAACAGGTGGTCGATATAGGGATTGGAGAAGCGCTCCAAAACGTCCG
>JAFZZX010000043.1 GCA_017615515.1 Clostridia bacterium | reverse complement strand
GGACGTAGATCGGCGCGTCGATGCGATGCTCCGCCGCTGTCGTGCGGATAAAGGCGGAAGTCCCCTTCTTCTCGTATTTCACTTCGACCAATGGCGTGTTCAGCGGGACTTCTGCCCCGATCAAAGCCGAGGCAACGGTGGAAAGCACGCTGCTGCTACCGCCGCCGTTCCCGCGAAGGTCGAGGATCAACGCTCGGTTGCCGTCGCGATTGAAGGACTTGACCGCCTCGCGAAACTCGTCTTCGGTCTTGTGATCCTTGGTCAAGGTGAATGATCTCAGCCAAATATAGCCGAAATCCGAGGGAACGCCCTCGAGATCGTCGATATATACGCAGTACGGGAAATCAAAGTCTACCTTTTGATAAGCCACCTCGTGGGTCTCGTCGCCACGCTTTAAGGTGAAGGTGACTGCCCGATCGGACGGCAAGGTGGTCAGATAGTCGGAATAAGTATCGGTATTCAACCCCGCTACGCGATAGCCGTCGATCGCCGTTATCTCATCACCTCGCGCAGGCAAAAAGCCGTCGGACTCCGTGAGGAACGGTGATCCTTCTAAGATGAAATCAATGATCCTTTCATTGTATTTCGTGTTGCGTATAATGAGACCGAACCCTTTACCGTCGGAGGAGGACGCCAAGGAATCGGTCACGCTGTTGATATAGTTGTACTGACCGAGACTGCCGATCAGACCGTAGGCGGTATAAATGTCGACCAGGTCGTAGTTGACGTCACCGTAATAGGTCTCGTTGATAAAATCCAAGACCTGATTCGTGAGGTCGAAGCGATCGTCGAAAAGTTCGTCCGAGGAGGTTTTCTTGTCCTTGCAGGAAAAAAGCCCCGGCCCGACGGTGAAAAGCAAAAGCAGAATCAAAACCGATCGAAATACCCTTTTCATTTCATTACTCCGTATAACGCATGATTGCGCGTTCGTTGATCCGATCGAAGAGTCCCGTTAGGGAGCGAAGCGAGACGCAAAGGGTCTCGCCGACCCTATGGTCGTCAGGATCGGAAAGGAAGAAGGAAACCTCGTTACATCGCATCGAATAGACCTTCTCCCCGCCTTGGTAGAATCTCCCCTGCACGGTCGAAACAAAACCTACGTCGGAGGGGACGAGATCGTGAAGCGACAGACCGACGACCGCCTCTTTGCCGAGATAGGCGTCCGAGATCAGGGAGATCTCGGACAGATCAAAACGATGATCGAATAAGGAGAGCCCACCCTCTTCGATCACGCAAGGTAATATCGAGGGATAATCGGCAAAAGACGCGAAGGCCGTGATCGAGGAAGGACGGGCGCGGAAATCCGAGACCGAACCTTCCTGCAATAAATAGCCGTAAGACAAGAGTTTTATGCGATCCGAGAGCGCAGAGGCTTCGTTCGGGTCGTCGGTCGCATAGATCACGATCCCTGCACCGCTACAGAGCGGCAGATAGCGCAGGAAGGCTTCTTTGCGCGATTGGGGATCGAGTTTGGAGAAAATATTGTCGATCAAGAGCACTTTCGCCTTCCTCAAATAGGCGCGACAGAGCACCAACGAAACCTTGTGCCACTCGTTCAGGCGATAGACGGGGGCGTCGATCATGAGATCGAGATCGAAGAGCGCGGCAGCCTCTTCAACGAGCGCCCTGCGCTCCGCTTTGGGAACTTTGCGGAGTTTCAAGGGATATTCGAGATTATAGCGCGCGCTGTGACGGGAAAAGAGAGCATAATCGTCGAACAGCATCTGAAAATCGCGCTCTTTGAGAGGGATGTCGTGAAGATCGACGCCATCCAAGAGGAGTTCGCCTTTGTACTCGACGATCCCCGCAATCGCTTTCAAGAAGGTGGTCTTGCCCCCCTTAGCGGGCGCGTAAAGAATGTTGAGTCCATCCGAAAAGTCCGTCGTGACCCCCGAGATCGCGGCGTCGTAGCCGAAATATTTGACCGTAAAATCCTTGCACTCTAATTTACTCATTAAGTAAATTATAGACTTCTCGCCCGAGATTAGTCAAACGAAAGTGTATAAGAGCGGAAAACGAATGAAAAAAAGGGCTTGCATTCAGCAAGCCCGAAATGAATTATTCACACAGTCTCCGTTTCTTCCCCGGTAGCGACCACAGGGGGAACCTCCGGGCGTTCTTGCGGGAAACTTGCGTAAGTTACGTTATTAAGGATCTTTCTGAACGCACCGTTCGACAGCATCACGATGCCGACGGCAAGCGCAATCGCCATATCGACGAAGGCGAAGGTATTATACAGAAAGCCCCACGCGACGGCGCTGTATCCCTCGCCGGCATACATCGCGAAGGCAAAGATGCCCGAAATGACGTGCGCGGCATAGCGCATAGTAACGGCAAGGACCGCGCCCGAAGCGAAGAGTGCGACGCCGCGAACGCCCTTGATCCCCTTTTGCGTAAAGATCGAAGACAAACCGATCGCCGCAAAAGCGATGGGATAATCAAGAAGAAATTGCGCGGGATGCAAGATATAGGGGTCTTGGATCGCTTGCAGTATGCCGTAAATGAAGCCGACCATTACGCCTTTACGAATGCCGAACATTTGAGAATAGAACATCAGTGGGAGCAAACTGACCAACGTAATGGATCCGCCCTGTGGTAACTTAAAGAGGCGAATATAAGAAAGCGCAAACGCCAAAGCGACCGAAACCGCAGCGTAGGTGACCGATCTCGTGTCGGACTTCGGATTCGACTTTCTCCCGAAAAATGCGTACAAAAGAGCAATAATCAAGATCATCGCAACCGCTCCGATCGTGAGGATCGTGGAATTGACGGAAGAATAATCTTCGATCGGCTTTATCTCGCGTACGTAATACACGGAGAAGCATACGAGGATCGTGATCAAAGAGGCGACACCAACCCCACCGAGAATATACTTTGCGACGGTAACGTTGCCTTTATTCTGTTTTGCATACAGAAAGAAAGCAGCAGAGAGAAGGATCGCGATCAAAGACGCCAATAGCGGATAAAACAGATACGGTACCATAAAAAAAACTCCCGAATTCTCGGGAGGTGAAAATACTGAACGCGTTTCCATGCCGAGAATTACCTCATCATGTTCAAAGGGTATGATCTCAGCCCATTCGGGCACCCCTAATACGATTGTATTTTGATTGTATCGCTCGATCAATAAGTTGTCAAGCGATATCAGCCATTACAGAATATATTTTTCCGACTTTGCTTTCGCGCTGTCGAGCTCCGCCTTCTTCGCCTCGTAGCCCTTTCTGCCGAACATCGCGTAGGTCGCGTTTTTGCCCTCTTCGACGCCCGGTTGGTTGAAGGTGTCGATATTCAGCATTGCGCCGACGAACGCCGTCTCCATCATAAAGAGCATCAGGAGCTTCCCGATCGTATATTCGTTGACCTCAGGCACCGAGATCGTGCGATTCAAACGATGCTTTTTCGCGAGAGCGTACTCCGTGGCTTTGCGCTCGGTATTGAGGAGCGTACCCATCGTGTTCCCACAGAGGAAGTTGACGTCGGGGAACTCGGGAAGTCCCTCGGGGATCATCATTTCCTGACGGAAAGCGTCGACCGCGATCAAAGTGATGACCTTATCGAAGGGACCTTCGGTATAGAGCTGGATCTGGCTGTGTTGATCGGTGACGCCGAGTGCCTTGACGGGGGTGTGTCCCGCATAGACCTCTTTGCCCGCCTTATCGACGGACTTGCCGAGGCTCTCGCCCCACAGCTGACAATACCAGTCTGCGATATACTTCAAGCTGTCCGCATAGGGCATCATGACCGAGATATTCTTGCCTTTCTGCATCGCGAGATACTGAAGGGTCGCCGCCATCAGGGGCATATTGTGGTAGGGATTCGCGGTCTTGAATCCTTTTTTGATCATATCGCGCGCACCGGCAAGCATCTTCTTAATATCGATGCCGAGGACTGCCGCGGGCAAAAGACCGACGGGAGACATCTCGGAGAACCTACCGCCGACGCCGGACGGGATATAGAAGGTCTTGAAGCCCTCTTTCTTCGCCAATTTGATCAAATTGCCCTTTTCCTTGTCGGTCGTGGCGATCACGTGGCTCGCGTAGTCCGCGCCGAGCGCCTTTTTCAAAATATCGGTGATGACGAGGTATTGGCTCATCGTCTCGCTCGTGGCGCCGCTCTTGGTGATCACGTTGAACATCGTGGTCTTGACGTCGATGACGTCGAGGAGCGCGTTCATACGCTCGGGGTCGACGTTGTCTTCAACGTAGAACTTGGGCCCCTTCCTCATCTTGTAAGGAAGCTCGTTGTAGTGCAGATGTTTCAAGGCTTGGAAAACCGCGATCGGACCCAAGGCGCTGCCGCCGATGCCGAGCACGACGAAGGTCTTGAACCCTTTTCTGACCGCTTTTGCGGTGTCGAGGATGTCCGCAACGATCTCATCTTGATTAAAAGGAAGGTCGAGCCAGCCCTGCCAGCCCTCGCCGCCCTGCGCTTTCACGCTCTCGAACGCTGCTTTGACGGTGGGATTGAGCGCGGCAAGATCACTCTCCTTGAAACCCTGCTCCTGCCCGATGTAATCCGCCATCATATTGTTGAAATCAAAGCGGATCTGATTGTCGTTTTTGTTGAACTTAGTCATATTATGTGTTTATCTCCTTAATACTGAGGTACGATGAGGCCGATGGTGTCGTCGTATCTCTTATATACGATATTGATTTTCCCGTCTTCGGGATTGAGGTAGACGTAGAACTTGTTTTCGAGAAGATCCATCTGTTCGATCGCCTCTTCGACGGACATCTGCATGACCTCGAATCTCTTGGTCTTCACGATGGTCGGGATCTCTTCTTCCTTGGTATCGTTCATCTCGATGGCTTCCGCTTCCGCTGCTTGGAAGTTGAAGACGCTCTCCTTGAACTGCTTGTTCAGCTTGGTCCTATGCTTGCGGATCTGTCTGTCGATCTTGGGAATGACCACGTCGATATTGGCATACATATTGTCGCTCGTCTCTTCGCTGCGGATCAGCGTACCGTTCACGAAGATCGTGACTTCGAGGGTGAATCTGCCCTTGTGCTCTTCTTTACAAACAACTCTCGCGGTGACGTCGTCGGTGAAGAAACGATCCAGTCTCTCCGCCTTCTTACGGATCAAGGTATCCAATTTGTCGCTTACGGAATAGTTCTTGCCTACAATGTCGATTTTCATAAAAGCCTCCTTGACTTGTATTATATAAACGCCGAAAAGGCGATCATACCGAGCCGGTATCTTTGGTGAAGGTCAAAGCGTTTGAACCGTCGTAGTCCACGGTGACCGTATCCCCGATCGCGATCTCCCCCAAAAGGAGTTTCTCCGAGAGAGCGTCCTCGAGCAAACGCTCGACGGTGCGACGTAACGGGCGCGCGCCGTATTCTACGTTAGTTCCCTTCTTTATAATAAACTTTTTTGCCTCTTCCGTCAATACTATCCGAATATTTTTGCTTTCGAGACGCTTGGAAAGAGAGGAGAGCATGATCTCCGCGATCTCTCCCATATTCTCGCTCGTCAGACTATGGAAAACGATGATGTCGTCCAGCCTGTTGATGAATTCGGGACGCATGACGGAGCGCAAGGCTTCGATCTGCTTTTCGCGTTCGTCCTCGTATTCGTCCACAGAGCCAAACCCGATTTTTTTCATCCCCTTGCCGACGTTAGAACCGATATTCGACGTCATGATGATGATGGTATTCTTGAAACTGACCGTCCTACCGTGGCTGTCGGTCAATCTGCCGTCGTCAAGGATCTGCAATAAGATATTGAATACGTCGGGGTGCGCCTTCTCGATCTCGTCGAATAAGACGACGGAATAGGGTTTGCGACGGATCTTCTCGGTCAGCTGTCCGCCCTCTTCGTAGCCGACGTAGCCGGGGGCGGAACCCGTGAGCTTGGAAACCGAGATCTTGTCCATATATTCGCTCATATCGATGCGGACGATGTTATTTTCGTTACCGAACATGGTCTCAGCGAGCGCTTTACACAGCTCGGTCTTACCGACGCCGGTCGGACCCATAAAGATGAAGGAGCCGATCGGTCTCTTGGGATCCCCGAGACCCGCTCTCGCCCTACGAATGGCACGCGCGAGCGCCGAGATCGCTTCGCGCTGACCGACCACCCTTTTCGCCAGCTCATTTTCGAGGTTCAAAAGACGATCTGCTTCCGCCTCGGTCAAACGGACGACGGGTATGCCCGTCCATTTCGAGACGATCTCCGCGATGTCCTGCCCGTTGATCTCGAGCTCGGTGCCGTGCACCTCGGACGACCAATTGATCTTGGTCTTGGAGAGCTTCAAGAGGAGCTGCTCCTTCTCTTGCTTGTATTTTGCCGCCTTTTCGTAGTTGAAATGCTCCGCGGCGTCCTTTTCCTTTTCGTCAAGCTCTGCGATCTTGCCTTCCATCTCGTTGATGGAATCGGGAGCGGTAAAGTTCAGCATACGCTTTCTGCTCGCCGCCTCATCGATGAGATCGATCGCCTTATCGGGCAAATAACGATCCGAGATATAACGATCGGACAGTTCCGCCGCGGCGGTAAGCGCCTCGTCGGTGATCTTGAGTTTGTGGTGTTCTTCGTACTTGCTCCTGAGCCCTTTTAGGATCGTGATCGTATCTTCGACCGAAGGCGGATCCACGATGATGGGCTGGAATCTACGCTCCAAAGCGGCGTCTTTCTCGATATATTTTCGATATTCCTCGAGGGTGGTGGCACCGACGACCTGCATTTCACCGCGCGCGAGCATCGGTTTCAATATGTTCGCGGCGTCCATCTTGCTGTCGCCGCCCGAGCCTGCACCGACGATCATATGGATCTCGTCGATGAAGACGATCACGTCGCCCGCTTCTTTGATCGCGCCGATCGCGTTTTTGAGTTTTTCCTCAAACTCACCGCGATATTTGGTACCTGCGACCACGTTCGTGATGTCGAGGGTGAATATGCGCTTGTTTTTCAGAGTTTCCGGCACGTCGCCGTCCACGATCGCCTGCGCGAGCCCCTCTACGATCGCAGTCTTACCGACGCCCGGCTCGCCGAT
>JAFZZX010000042.1 GCA_017615515.1 Clostridia bacterium | reverse complement strand
GTCGTCGGGTGAGAGCGCGAGGTCGTAGTTCTCGGTGCGGCTGAAGACCTCTTTCGGACAATTGGCGTCCAGGTAAGCGTCCATTAGGTCGCGCGCTGCGATCACGTTCTCACGCCTGACGGACAGTCCTGCGGCACGACTGTGCCCACCGAACTTCACAAGGACGCTTTGGGCGCTCTTCAAGGTAGCGACCATATCCACGCCCTCGGGGGAACGGCAACTGCCGCGCAGCTCCTCGTCGCCCGTCAACATCACGCCGGGACGATGGAATCTGTCCTTTAAGCGTCCCGCGACCAGCCCGAGCACGCCCGCATTCCATTCGGGATGATAGAGCAAAATGACCTTATGAGAGATCAGGTCGTATTCCTTCATCATCTCGAGCGCTTCGCTTACTTCGCGTTGCACGAGGCTCTTACGAAGCTCGTTGACGCGATCCAATTTCTCGATCAAACCTTGCAATACGACGAATTCGTCCGTCGTAAAGAGGGTCACGACCTCGCTGCACTCTTCGATGCGACCGAGGGCGTTGATGCGCGGAGAAATATAGAAACCGACGTCGCTTGCGCTCAGTTCTTCCCGCTTGCACCCTGCGGACTCGATCAAGAGACGTAGCCCCTTATTGATCGGCTCGCGCGAATGGATCTTCTTAAGGCCGAGAGAAACGATCAGACGATTTTCCTTCGTCAAGGGGACGACGTCGGCGATCGTGCCGATCGCGGCGATCTCGATATACTTCCAAGAAACCGCTTCTCCCGCAAGGGCGGTCACGAGCTTATAGGCGACGCCCGCACCGCACAGATCGGTAGAGGCGGAATCGGGGTCAAGGCGCGGATTCACGACGACGGCGGAAGGCAGTTCGTCGGGCAGGACGTGGTGATCGGTCACGACGACGTCGATGCCGAGTACCTCGGACGCGTATTCGATCTCTTCAGCCGACGAGACGCCGCAATCCACCGTCACGATGAGGTCGGGAGCGATGGTCTCCGCGATCTCCTCGAGGGTCTCGGTCGCAAGCCCGTATCCGGTATCGAAGCGATTGGGTATGAAATACTCAACGTCCGCCCCGACAGAACCGAGATAGTCGGTCAAGATCGCGGTCGCGGTGATGCCGTCACAGTCGTAATCGCCGTAAACGACGATCTTCTCCCCTGCGTCTATCGCGGCGCGTATGCGAGCGACCGCTCGATCCATACCCGACAAGCGGAAAGGGTCTTCCAAGGCGTCGCGCGTCGGATAGAGAAAAGATCGCGCCGATTCGACGCTGTCCAGCCCGCGGCGGATCAAGAGTTCTGCGAATCGCTTACTGACCCCCAGCCCTGCGGATATATCCAAGATCTTTTCTTTCTCTGTCATAGTCTACCTTCTATTATGGAAAAGGGGCGATGTACGCCCCTTTCGTCGGATTTGGGAATCGATTACGCTTTCGCTTTCTTCGCGGCTTGTACCGACTGTTTCTTCATCTTCTTCTCGCGCGCCTTGTTGATTGCGGTACGAATCAAATAATAGACCGTCGGAGCGAGCATCAAGGAAGAATAGGTACCGGCGATAAGGCCGAACATAATGGGCCAAGCGAACTGACGGAGCGAGAGAACGCCGAAGCAACCGAGCAGGAAGACCGGGATCATCGTCGTAATGGAGGAAACAGCGGAACGGGTAAACATCTCGTTGACCGCATCTTCGATATACTTACCGAGAGGCGTCTTGCTCTTCACATAACCCTGTTCATTCTTCGGCACCATCTCACGCACCCTGTCAAATACGATGATCGTATTGTTGATGCTGTACGCAACGATCGTGATGACCGCCGCGACGTAGGTCGTGTTAACCTCGATATGGAAGATGATCGTGAAGGCGATCATCATGAGAACGTCGTGGATCAAACCGATCAAGGCGGAGACGCCGCTCCAGAACTCAAACCTGATGCCGATATAAACGAGCATAACCACGAAGATCACGGCAAGGGAGATCAACGCCTTTTCGAGAAGATCTTTTGCGGAAGAAGCGCTGATGGATTCAAGCGAGACGTCGTCCGCGGTGATCGCGGGATACTTGGCCACGATCGCATCCTTCATCGCTTGGTTGCTCGCCTCGATGTCGGCGTCTTTGTTTTGATACTTCAGCATCACGCCCGCCTCGGAACCCGTGCCGGACTTCTGGACGTAGCTGACGTTGTAACCCGCGTCTTCGACGATCTTGCGGAAGGATTCGCTGTACTCGGTGTAGGCACCATCGTCCTCAAGGGCATTACCGACCGTCACGGTCATCACCGTACCGCCGGTGAAGTCGATGCCGAGGTTCATACCCTCTTGCGCGTCCTTATTGGCGATCGAGAACGCCGAGAAGACGATGATCGCGATCAGGAGCGCGACGAGCGGCACCGCAAACCAAATGCGATACTTGGACAAGAAAGAGACGTTGTAGGAGCTGAGGTCGAGTTTACGAATGCTGAAATCTTTGAAACTGCGCTTAGTCATTGTCGGTCACCTCCTCGTCAAAGACTTCGGACGGCTCGTCCTGCGGGGGAACCCCCGCCTCTTCCTTAAACTTATTGTACAGGTTGTAAAGTTTCGGATTCTCTCTGTTGAAAGTCAGGAAACTGTTGACAAGAAGTCTCGTGACGACCAACGCGGTGAAAATGCTGATGATGATACCGATCGCGAGGGTAAGAGCAAAGCTCTTGATCGCGGAAGTACCGAGAAGATACATCACCAAACAACCGAGAAGGGTCGTAACGTTACCGTCCATAATGGCGGAGATGGACTTGCGGAAGCCTGCGCTGACCGCCGTTTGGATCGAGACGTCACCCGTGCCCGAACGATATTCCTCCCTGATACGGGAGAAGATGATGACGTTCGCGTCGACCGCCATACCGATACTGATCAGGACGCCCGCGATACCCGCAAGTGTCAGCTGCACCCACGGGAAGACGGAAAGAATGAGCACGTACGTGATGATATAATAAAGAAGCGCGATACCCGAAGCGACGCCGAGCAAACGATAGAGCAGGATAAGCAAAAGAATGATGATGCC
>JAFZZX010000041.1 GCA_017615515.1 Clostridia bacterium | reverse complement strand
TAGCCCTCGCCCGTAAAGGGAGTCGCCGCGTCGTAAATGAAGGGGACGGTCTCTCTGCCCGTCGTATCGACGTAGCCGCATTTCTCGCCGAGCGACACGTTCGCCCAACCTTCCGAGAAACTGCCCGCCGTATCGTACTTATAGGGGATCACGAGCACGTTCTCGCGGTTGATATAGCCGAACAGTCCGTTCATCTCGACCGCAGCCATATCCTCTTTGAAGTTCAGCGCCTCGGTGTAGATCGGCGGGATAACTTCTCTGCCGTTCTCGTCCTTATAGCCCCATTTGCCCGCGCGCTGGAACTTGGTAAAGCGATCCTTGACCGGTTCGATACGCGGAGAATGCACGAGCTTTTCACGCGGGAAGATCTTGGAGAAATCCACCGAATTGTCTTCCTTGCGCTTGCCCTGCTGTTTCTTGCCGTTTTGGCGGTCGCGATCCGAGCGATCTTCCCTTCTCTCGTCGCGCCGATTGTCGCGGGAACGCTCTTGGCGGTCGCCGTGTCTGTGATCCTGCCCCGCCTGCTCTCTGCGGTTGCCGTCCTCTCTGCCGTCACGATCCTTTCTATCGCGTCCGTCCCGCGCCCGATTGTCTCTATTCTCGCGATTCTCAGGGCGATCGCGGTTTTCACGATTCTCTCTGTTTTCGCGGCGCTCTCTGTTATCACGATTGTCACGGTTTTCGCGGCGCTCTCTGTTCTCGCGGTTTTCGCGGCGAGCGCCCTCTTCGCGGGGTTTGCCGTTTTGATTCGCGCGCTCTCCGCCCTTCGCCTCGGGGGCGTCCTCACGCGGTTCGTCGGGACGGAAATCCACGCCGAGCGGGGTGATCGCATTCGTGACTTCGAGGAGCTTTTTCTTATTGAAGGACTGCACCTTGAACATCTCGCGCTTGCGACGGACGACGATGTCGCCGACCGTGCGGATGCCGCCTTTTTGCAGGATCTCGAGGGTCTCTACCGATAGGTTCAATCCCTCGACCGCCATGCCGAGCACGTCCTCGGAATAGGGCGGCTTGTAGTCCGACCCGGGACGTTGCGGCTTTTTGTGCCAATATCTGTTATTCTTACCCATTTTTTACTCCTTGTTATATCTCTTGTGCCGCTTGTTTGCGCGCAGGATCAAGATGGTCAGCACGCTGCCGACCACCGCCACCACCGATAGCACGATGGCGAGCACTTGTCCGCCGGACAGACCACCCTGCCCGAGGTTCGCGGACAGTACGTAGCGGATCTCTCCCTCGTATAGCACTTGGATAAACTCTTTATTTTCGTCGATGGGTTCGAGCGTATAGATCTCGGTCCCATCCGTCAGTCGAGCGATGATCTCGCTCTCGGTAGAGGCGTCGGCGTAGACGGCGACCGTCTTGCCGAGGGCGTCCGACTTCACGCGCGCCTCATAACGCGTGGGTGCGGGTTCGGGGTCGTCGTCCACCGACACGACCTCGTCGATGAGGACGTACGCCGTCTGCCCCTCGTAGGTCACGCGATAGAATCCCCACACGTCCTTGCCTGCTTCGTCCGCCGCCACGTAGGAGACCACGTCGAACACGGCTTCCTTGCCCAGCGAGGCGAAGAGCGGTTCCACCCCCGCCGCGATCGCGAGATGCGAAGGCGACGCATATAGGTTGACGCCGATGACCTTCGTCCCGATCGCAGGCAACAGACACCGCGCCCTGCGGAAAGGCGCCGCACCTTCGGCATAGACCGTCACGTCCCCCTTGGGCAGATACGCCGTCCCCTTCTCGGTCTCGACGCGCAGATAGTCGTCCCCCGCGTAGGAGACCGTCGCATAGCACATCAGGCGGGTGCCGCGCGGGAGCGAGGTAATGTCCTCGAAATTGTCGGGCGCGACGTAACAGATCGTATGATCCTTCTTGACTTCGCATACGAAGAGCGGGGTCGCCGTCGGGGTCTCATCCTTGAAATCGCTGTCCGCCGCCACGAAAGCGCCGAATGCCGATTTGGGATAGATGAGCACGTTGTGATCGGCGACCACGTAGATCTTTCCTTCGCCGTCCAGCGCGATGTCGCGGAAGGTATGATACGTCCCCGCGAGGTCGTACACCGTCGGTTCGGCATAGCCGTCGAGCGTACGCACGTACTTTTTCAATTTGCCGTCGTCCGTCAAGAGGAAGACGTTGCCGCGATAGTCCACCGCGAAACTCTCGGCGGGACCCGTCGTCTCGAGGACGCCGAGGAGCGACCCCTCTATCGAATAGGCGGAAAGGGTCTCCCCCGTCAAGACGTAGAGGATCTTGCCGCCGATGCCGACGTTGAGCCCCGTCACGCTCTTCTCGAGCGTCAGGATCTTCGTGAAGTGATCGGTGCCGGCCTTCTTTTCGGAGATCTCGTTGTCCGAAGCGGCGTAGACCGTGCCGTCGGGAGCCGCCGCGACGAAGCGATATTGCTCGGCGCCGTACTCGCTTAGATACAGACGGGTCGCGTTGTACTCGTAGATCACGCCGCCAGCGACCACGTAATAGTTGTCTCCCGCGATCACGACGTCAGCGGGATCCGGCATCGTCCGTCCGTTCAGGGAGTACACCCCCGTCGGCAGAAAGACGCTGACCCTCGTTTTGTCCGCGACTGCGACCGTGCCGTCCTTGACGCTGATCGCGACGGGATCTCTGAGTCTCTTGAGATCGCTGCCGTACGAGCCGATCATCTCGAGGAAGTCGCCCGTTTCCGAATCGAAGAGTTTGAGCGCGCACGCCTTCTCGTCCACGATCGCGATCAAGCCGCCATCGACCGCAAGATCCGTCGCGACCTTATAGGATGCGTCGCCCGCCCCGCTCTTCAACAGCGGTTTTTCTTCCCCGAATACGCAAACGTTATCCGATCCGTCCAAGTAATAGACCTTGCCGCCCATCGCGTAGATGCGATAGTCCTTTGCGTCGATCGAAACCTTTTCGGCGGAAGCGTCCTTTTTGAAAAGCTTTTTGTCGAAATTGACGAAATAGGTATCCGTGCCGTCCGTCGCAAAAGCGCGCGACAAATCCCACATGGACGGGAGAGCGTAGCTTGCCGCCTCCGCGCCGTCCTCGACGTTATACTCTTTCAGATACCTCATCGAGGCGAGCAAAAGCAACCGATCGCCGCAGATCGCGATGTCGGTGACCTCCTCCGAGGGGTAGGCGACGTTGCGCGTCTCACCCTTAAGGGTATAAGACAGCACCTGCGGAGCCTCGTTTTTCACGCCGCAAAGCAGAAAAACGCCCTGTTCGGACACGCACAATTTGTCGCAATCCTCCGCGTCGACGGCAAAAACCGTCCGCTTTTCCCCTTGGAAGACGACGACCTTGCCCGCGTCGAAGACCGCGATGACGCCGTCACCGATCGCGACGCGCGTAGGCGCATAAAAAGAATAGTAATCGGAAATCAATTCCTCATAGGTCGCGCTCTCCGCCTGCGCGGGCGCGCCTACGGCAAAAATGCATTGAACAAAGATCAATGCAATGCAAAACGATAATAGCGCAAAACCGAATCTGCGATTAACTCTCGGCAGCCTCATTGAGTCTACGGACGAGTTCGTCGACGTCCACACCGTGGACGGCAGCGGCCTCTCCCACCGTTTCACCACGCGCGAGAGCACAGCCGAGACAATGCATACCCACGCTCATAAGGACTTCCGCGATTGCTTGCGCGTTGCCTTCCCTGATGGCATCGCCGATCAGCATATCCTTCGTAATGTTCGCCATAGTCAGCCTCCTTGTGCTAATAGTGTACCACGTTTCGTCGTCGAAGACAACCTTTTTATATTATCTAATATAAAAGCACCGCTCGGGCGCATTATGGCGGAGAAAGGAAAGAGGGGACGATTTATCTCGCATTTTGCCGTCCGTAGCATACGAAAAGCGGCTTTCCCATATATTTACAGCAGAAAATGATCAGCGAGGTAGCTATGAAAAAAATCACCGAAACGTTATCCAAAGAGGTCGTCGCCGTCACCGAGGGCGAGATCGTCGGCATCGTGACCAACGCATACGTCGACCGTCGCCTCTCCCGCGTGCGAGGCTATAAGGTATCTCTCGAAGACCGCGACGGCGGCAGGTTGCTCCCGCTCCGCAGATTGCTCGGCGAGGGCGAAGCGATGATCGTCAGGGCGAGCGCCGCTCTGTCCGATACCTCGCTCGCGGACTGTCCGATGGGGGTCAAGGTCTACGATACGATCGGCGCCTTCCGCGGCGTATTGCGCGACCTCGTTTACGACGAGATCACGGGCAAGACCCTCTCGGTTGTGGTCGACGAAGCCGAGATCGAACCCGATCGGGTCATCGGATTCGGCAAGAACGCGCTGATCCTTCGCGCGCCCTGCCACGACGGCGTTCTCTTTCGAAAAAACGCCAAACACGGCAAAACCGCGAAAAAGCCATCGGCAAAGTCCGCCCCTCTCCCCTCTCCGCTCACCACAGCATACGCCGCGCCGAAAAGCGCCGCGGAACCGTCCGTCGAGAGCGCGGAAAAGGAGATCCGCCCCGGCGAATACGCTTTCTTGCTCGGTAGGACCGTCCTCAAGACCATTCTCGGTGACAAGGACGCCGTCGCGCACGAAGGAGACCGCGTGACGCCCGAACTCATCGCAAAAGCGAGAGAAAGCGGCAAGCTCGTCGAACTGACCGTCAACAGCCGCAAGGGATGAGGCGGCTCGTCCCCTGCGCCCTGCTCCTCGTCGCGTTCCTATGCCTGATCGCGTCGTGCACAAGGCGCTCTCCGTTAAAAAGCGACGATCCCGCTCCTTCGCCCGCGCCCCAGCGAACGCAATACACGATCGCGGCGACCCTTCGCGCCGAAGAGAAGACGCTGTCGGTGGAGAGCGAGATCCTCTATGCCTGCCCGATCGACGAACTCGCGGCGGTCAAACTGCGACTGTACGCCAACGCCTACGCCGAGGGCAACGTCGTCGTGACCGAAGACAAGGTCGCGGCGACCTATCCCGGGGGCAAAATAAGCACGGGCGGCGCGGAGATACTCGAGGCGACGGCAGACGGGCAGAGTGCGCCCTACGACCTCGGACAGGGCGGCACCTTGATGACCCTGCGCCTGCCGAGGAAATACAAACGGGGCGAAACCATCCGTCTGACCGTCACCGAGCGCGTGACCCTCGCGAACTGCCGCCACCGCCTCGGCTACGCAGACGGCTACTATTTTCTATCCGACTTCTATCCCGTCCTCTGCCCCTTCCGAGAGGGCAAATATCTCTCCTACGATTACACCCCGTACGGCGATCCCTTTCTGCAGGAAACGGCGGACTTCGCGCTCGACCTGACATTGCCTCTCGGCTGCGAATGCGCGGCGTCCTCTCCGGCGGAACGTAGGGAGAAACAAGGGAGTGCGGAGCGGCTCTCCTACACGCTGAAAGGGGCGCGCGACTTCGCCGCCGTCTGCTCCGAAAAGCTCCGTTACACAGAGGATTCGTCGGCGGGATTCCCCGTCCGATACTACTACGAAAACGACCCGAAAAAGGCGGACACCCTCGCTCGCGTCGTCAAGGCGGTCACGGAATACGCCTCGCTGTTCGGCGAGTATCCCTACCCCGCCTACACCGTCGTTGCCGCGCCCTTTTTCGAGGCGGGCGTCGAACATTCGGGGCTATCCGTCCTCTCTTCCGCCCTATCCGTCGCCGAGCGCGGCGAGGTCATTCTGCACGAAACGGCGCACCAATGGTGGTTCGGCAAGGTCGGGAGCGACGGATACCGCGACGCATGGATGGACGAAGGACTTGCCGAGTACACGGTCGCCCTTTCCTACAAGAGAGCGGGGGCGACGGCGGCGTATCGCGCGAAACTCCGCGCGGCGGAGGACGCCTTCTCCGTCCGCTACGCGATCAAAGGAGCGGAAGGCGCGCGCTTCGACCGCACGCTAACCGAAATGGCGGACGGCTATTACGACCGCGTCTACTCAGGTGGGCTGTTGCTCTTTGCCTCCCTTGCCGCTAAGGTGGGAGAGGACGCCCTAATCTCCGCCCTGCGCGCCTATGCGACCGAGTACGCGGGCGCCGTCGCCACGCCCGAGGACTTGATCCGCTCGCTGTCGGATTCGCTCGGAGAGGATCTGTCGTCCTTCTTTACCGCGCGCCTCTCCTGCGCCCTGCCGATCGATTGACACGAGGAAGCGCGGGATAAGAAGGCGTGACCGAGCGTCAGCTCGAGACACGAAAAAACCGCCGTCATCGGCGGTTTCGTTTGTTTGATACGCGAGAGGGATCAATCCTCTTCCTCGTCGTCGTGTTCCAAATGCAGCGCTTTCACGATATGCTCGATCAGCGACCGTTCGGGCGTATCCATCGTTTCGTCGCTCTCGATGATGCACAGACCGAAGAGGCAAAACGCCTTTTTCCCTTCGCGAGAAAACTGCTTCACCATACTTTCCAATGTCTCCCTGTACTCGTCGCCCTGCGACTTGTGCATCTTGGCGCGGAACTCGTCAAAAGACAAATCCAACCCAAACAGATCGGACAGGAAAGAATACTCCTCGTAGGACGTCCTCTTGTCGATGCGAACGAACAGCCTGACGATCTCGAGCGTGATCGCGCCCATATTCTCCTTCTCAAGACCGAGATTTCGGAATTCGTTTAACACGATCGCAAATTGATTTTTCGCGAATGCGACCCTTTCCTCGCCCTCGGTCGCGAAGACCTCTTTTAACATTTTCTTCAAACTCATTTTCCTTTTCTCCTTTTTAACCGACCTATTATACTATATTGCTTTACCCCTGTAAACAATTTTCGACCCGTTTTGTCGTGCGATTTTCACTTTTCCGCGGGTCGCCGTCAAGAACGCAAAAAGCCATTGGTGACCCAATGGCTTCCCGATGCGCAAAAACAAAACTGCCGCGACGGGCTCTTGCAACGACGCCTCTTATGACTTTTGGTCGAGGACGGTCTCCAATATTCCCTCGAAAAGCTCCCTCTCATCCTCGTTCATTGCCTCGTCGCTTTCAAGCAAGCACAATCCGAAATAGCAAAAAGCGAGTTTCCCCTCTTTGGTAAACCCGTTCACCATGTTCTTCGCCACTTCCTTGTGGT
>JAFZZX010000040.1 GCA_017615515.1 Clostridia bacterium | reverse complement strand
GACCTCGATCAGGAAATATTCCTTGCCTTTAGGCGCGAGAGCGAACTGCACGTTGCAACCGCCCGCAATGCGGAGTTCTTTGATGATCTTGATCGCGCTGTCGTTCAGCATCTTGAGTTCGTCGGGCGCGAGGGTCAGGATCGGCGCGACCACGATGGAATCACCGGTATGCACGCCGACGGGATCGACGTTCTCCATACCGCAGACCGTGATCGTATTGCCGTCACCGTCGCGCATCACCTCGAACTCGATCTCCTTGTACCCTTTCACGCTCTTCTCGACGAGCACCTGCGAAACGGGAGAAAGTCGGAGCCCGTTCGTCGCGATCTCCTTTAGCTCGGTTTCGTTCTCGGCGAAGCCGCCGCCCGTGCCGCCGAGCGTGAAAGCGGGACGTACGACGACGGGATAGCCGATGTCCTTAGCCGCCTTGATCGCCTCCTCGAGGGTATAGGCGATCTCGGAAGGGATCACGGGTTCGCCGATCCTCTCGCACATTTCCTTAAACTCTTCCCTGTCCTCGGCAAGGCGAATGCTCCTGAGGTCGGTGCCGAGTAACTCGACGCCGTACTTCTCGAGGACGCCTTTTTCGGACAGTTCGATCGCGAGGTTCAGCCCCGTCTGTCCGCCGATGCCGGGGACCAGCGCGTCGGGGCGTTCCTTCTTGATGACTTCCTCGATATAGGGGACGGTCAGAGGCTCCATGTAGACTTCGTCCGCGATCTCGGGATCGGTCATAATGGTCGCGGGGTTGGAGTTCACGAGGACGACCTCATAACCCTCCTCTCGGAGCGCCAAGCAAGCCTGCGTGCCCGCGTAGTCGAACTCCGCCGCCTGTCCGATCACGATGGGACCGGATCCGATGATCAGTACCTTTTTAATATCCGTGCGTTTCATAATCTTCTCCATTTATATCAAAACTGTGTTTATCGAAATTGCAACTCGTCTGTCGGAGCTTCGGCAAGGGCTTCCCCGTGCGACGGCGGAGAATGGGGTGAAGGCAAACGCTCCGCGAGCGAACGGACAGGCGCGTACTCCTTGTACGCAACTGTTCGGGCGCGAGCGGTAGTGCCGCATTCGCCCCGTTATACGCCGTCGCACAAAGCAAGCGCGATGACGGCTTTTATGGTGTGCAATCGATTTTCCGCCTCGTCAAACACCTTGGACTGCGCACTCAGGAACACCTCGTCCGACACTTCCATTTCGGTCAATCCGAACTTGTCATAGATCTCCCTGCCAATCTCGGTGCCGAGGTCGTGGAAAGCGGGCAGACAATGCAGGAAGATCGCTCCCGCTTTCGCTCGCGCCATCACGTCCGCCGTCACGCGATAGGGGGACAGATCCTCGATGCGCTCCGCCCACACTTCGGCGGGTTCGCCCATACTGACCCACACGTCGGTATAGACGGCGTCCGCGCCCTCGCTCCCCTTCTTGGGATCGGTCTCGAATCGCAAGACGGAGCCGGTCTCCTTCGCGATCTCTCGGCATTTCTCGATCAAGGCGGGATCGGGGAAATACTTCGCGGGGCAACAGGCGGTGAAGTTCATGCCCATCTTCGCCGCGCCGACCATTAAGGAATTGCCCATATTGTAGCGAGCGTCGCCGTAATAGGCGAGGGTCAAGCCATTAAGGTCACCTTTCTCCTCGAGGATCGTCAATAGGTCGGCGAGGATCTGCGTCGGGTGGGATTCGTTCGTCAGCCCGTTGAAGGTCGGCACGCCCGACTCCCGCGCGATCTCTTCGACGATCTCCTGTCCGTAGCCGCGATATTCGATCGCGTCGAACATTCTGCCGAGCACCTTGGCGGTGTCCGCGATGCTCTCCTTCTTGCCGAGCTGGGAACTCTTGGGGTCGAGATAGACCGCGTGCATCCCGAGGTCCGCCGCCGCAACTTCGAAGGCGCAACGGGTACGGGTCGAGGTCTTCTCGAAAAGGAGCGCGATATTCTTGCCACGCAACACGTCGTGCGCCTCGCCCGCCTTTTTCTTCGCTTTCAAGAGGGCGGCTACCCTCAAATATTCCTCGACGTCCTCTTTCGAGAGGTCGAGCATCTTCAAAAAGTGCTTTTTGTACAAACTCATAATGACTCCTTGATCGCGGCGAGCAGAATGTCGATCGCGCGATCGATCAGCGGATAAGAGATATTCAAGGCGGGGAGCAAACGGACCTTGGTCTTCGCGGTCAAGAACATCGCGCCCTTTTCGAGGCATTTCGCGACGACCTTCTTCGCGTCGGGGACTACCTCGACACCGATCATCAAGCCGATGCCCGTGACCGAGAGGACGCCCTCCGCTCCCTCGAGACGAGACTTTATGTGCGCGCCCTTTTCGGCAACCTCTTTTAAGAGCGCGTCGTCGATCCTCTTGACGACCGAGAGCGCGCCCGCCGCCACGACGGGATTGCCGCCGAAGGTGGAGCCGTGATCGCCCTTGCCGAGGACCGAAGCGGTACTCTCCGCAAAGAGGCATGCCCCGATCGGCAGTCCGCCGCCGAGTCCTTTCGCCGTGGTCACGAGGTCGGGCAAAACGCCGTAATGCTGGTAGGCGAAATACTTGCCCGTTCTGCCGTTGCCCGTCTGAACCTCGTCCGCGATGACGAGGAAGTTCTTTTGCTTTTTCAGTTCAAACAATCCCTTGACAAACGCGGGATCCAAGACGTTCACGCCGCCCTCGCCCTGTACGAACTCCACCATCACGGCGCAAATCGTGTCGTCGATCGCCTTTTCAAGCGCCGCGACGTCGTTCGCCGGCACGTAGAGAAACCCCGGCGTAAAAGGGTCGAAGTTCTTGTGGAAAACGTCCTGCCCCGTCGCGGACAGCGTGGTCACCGTACGCCCGTGGAAGGAAGAGACCAGCGTGACGATCTTATTGCACGCCGCGCCCTTGTGCTCCTTGCCCCACTTCCGCGCGGTCTTGATCGCGCATTCGTTCGCTTCCGCGCCGCTGTTGCCGAAAAAGACTTTTTTGAGCCCCTCGGCTTTAGCGGAGAGTGCTTCGGCAAGCAAGGTGCAAGGCTCGGAATAATAGAGGTTTGAGGTGTGCTGGACCTTGGCAAGTTGCGCCGTGATCGCCGCGTTCATCACGTCGTCGGCATAACCGAAGGTATTGACCGCGATGCCCGCGCCCATATCGACGTAACTCTTGCCGTCCGCGCCGAGGGCGATCGATCCTTTGCCGCTCTCGATCTCGAGAGGGAAACGGCCGTACGTCCCTACGATATATTCGTTATCCCGTTCGATCGCGTTCATATCTACTCCACAAACATCGTGCCGCTGCCTTCGTCGGTCAAGAGCTCCATCAAAATGGAATGCGGCACCCTGCCGTCCATGATGATCGCGCGCTTGACCCCCTTTTGGATCGCGGTCACGCAACAGTCGATCTTCGGGATCATGCCGCCCGAGATCACACCGCTCTTTTTCAGCTCTTCCGCCTCGGCAAGGCGGATCTCGGGGATCAAGGTCGAGGGATCGTCCTTATCGCGGAGCACGCCGCTGATGTCG
>JAFZZX010000039.1 GCA_017615515.1 Clostridia bacterium | reverse complement strand
CGGTTATGAGCCGACCGCTCTAACCAACTGAGCTAAAGGCCCAAGATACTTCTTGGTCGGGGTGAAGAGACTTGAACTCCCGGCCCCATGGTCCCAAACCACGTGCGCTACCATCTGCGCTACACCCCGAAGATTTGCGACCTTATAATCATACAATACGTCGTATGGAATGTCAACATTTTTTCGCGAATTTTTCAAGATATTTTTGCGATTCGCGAGGTGTAAACGAAGGGTCAATTCTCCGTCAACTCGAGGTGGAACGCCACGACGCCAAGTTCGAACTCTTTGACGTCGGAATAGATCGTGTACATCCGATCCAAAAAGTCCAACATCGTATATCCGCGATAGCCGAGCGCGGTATCGTCAAGTGCCGTAAACGCCTCTTCGAAGGAGGGGAAACGATCGATCTTGGTCACGATCGCTTTCAAAAGTTGGGTATGCTGGCAGTCCTTGATAAAATAGACGGCGTCGCCTTCCTTGATCTTCGCCCTCTTCTCATCCAAAACGCGAAGGTCGATGGTCTTTGAGCGACATTTCAACAGATCGAAAGAGCGTGGTTCGAGCCGCATCGTGATCACGCCGCCCGCCGAAACTTCTTTATTCCACTTTTTCTGCAAGGCGATCGCTCTCTGCTTGCGACGGTTCCGCAAACGGAAAAGTTCGTTGCAACGCATGGCGACGAAATAGCCGTCTCGCATTGTTCCCGGCGTGATGCCGAACTTTTTGATCATTTCCTTGTAGGATAAACCGGTTTTTTCGATGCAATGCTTGAGGAGATAAAGAGCCATCTCCGAATCGTCGTCAGCTTGGTGGTGTGTGAACTGCGTACGACCGAGCTGCACGGCGACTTTGTCGAGCCCGATCCCGTTTTCCACGTCGTAAACGGCGGAATATATCATCTGCGTGCAGATGAAACGGAAGGCAAAAGGCTGTACTTTCGCGCGTTTGCAGGCGTCGTTGAACATCTGCATATCGTTATTCGCCGAATGTGCCATCACGATGGTGTCGGGATCCTCGAGATAGGTCGCGAGTTCGTCCCTGACCTCGGCAAAGGTAGGCTTGTCCACCAGATCTTGTTTGGTAACGCCGAAATCGATGGGCTTACGGAAGTGCATCGCGAAACGGCAAAGCGGATTGATCCAATAGTTGCGCTTGAAGATGATATTGAAGTTTTCGTCGGCAAGAACCATGCCAACGCTGAAAACGCTGCCTCTGACAAACATATTGCATTGTTCGAGATCTACGGATAAATACTTCATCGCTTGCTCCATCGTTATTATATCATTTCCGCAAAGAATAGAAAAGCAAAGCGGGCTCAATTTATAAAAAAATGAGAAAAAGTCGGGCATATTGACTTAGGGGGGTAAATAAATTATAATAATCTTGAAATGGTGATAGCTCTTTTAATACTAACAACCCTATATACTTTTTATATGGGGTACACCGACGGCTCGAATGCCGTCGCCACTTGCGTGACAACCAAGGCGATGTCACCGCATTTTGCCGTGTATTTGAGCGCCGCCGTCCAATTTGCGACTGTCGTCATTATGTATTTTCTCGTGAAAGATATGAGCGTCGCCGCGACCATCGGCAAAGGGCTTATCGATGCGGACGCATATACTGCCCTATCACCGAAACGCGCTTTTCTATACCTATTGTCGGCGCTGATCTCCGCGATCTTGTGGAGTTTGATCACCTATTTTCTCAAGCAACCGAACAGCACGTCGCATACCTTGCTCGGTGGTATCATCGGGGCGGGGATCGCGGCATTCGGATTCGGTGCGATCCAATGGGAAAACGTACTGTTACGCATCGTTTTGATCATCTTCCTGGCGCCGATCGTCTCCTTGTTGATCGGATATTTGATCAACAAAATCTTGCGAAAACTAGCTCTGCGCGCCACGATGGGAACGGGCGTCGTCGTGAAGGGACTGCAAAGATTGAACGTCGTGATCCTCTCTGCGGCGATCTCAGTCAACGACAGCCAAAAGGCGATCGGCATATATCTCTTGATCGTCGCGCTCGGGATCGCGCCGATCTCGGCGGAACCGCCCTTTTACCTCGTCGCGATCTTCGGTGCGGCGCTTGCGCTCGGTATGATCCTCGGCGGCTATCGGATCATCGTGACCATCGGACAAAAGCTCTTTAAGGTCAAACCTTTGATGTCTCTTTCTTCGCAAATCGCGACCAACGTCGTGATGTTCACCTCTTCCGCGCTCGGGATCCCCGTCAGCACGGGGCAAGTGATCTCGTCCACAGTCGTCGGGATTGGCGTATCGGAGCGAGTCAGAGGGGTAAAATGGAAAACCATAGAGCGAATCGCGCTCGGCTGGATCGTCACCATGCCCGCAACGATCTTGTTCGGGGCGGTCTTTTATCTGATCATAAACGGGATTTTCGGAGGTATCGTATGAAAAATAAGATCAATTTTTTCGATATGTTGAAAGAGCAAAGCGGCTATGCGTATCACGCTGCGAAGATGCTTAAAGAATACTGTGCTTCACTCGATGAAAGCGTCGCTGACGAAGTGATCAAACTCGAACACGACGCGGACGAAGTACGGCGCAAGTTGATCTACGCTCTGAATAAGACCTATATCACTCCGATCGATCGCGAGGATCTGTTTCACCTGTCTTTGCTCTTGGACGAGATCATCGACTATATCAAGACTTCCGTAGATGAGATCCGCCTTTTCAAAATCACCCCCAACGAGGACCTCGGCAAGATCACGGATACCCTTCTCGAGATGACGGAGCATCTGAATGCCGCGATCTCGGAAATGTCTCACGATCGGAAGGCGTCCACAGCCGCAGCATATCGCGTCAAGCACTTAGAGAACGTGATGGAGTCCTTGACGAAAACCGCTTACGCAACGATCTTCGAAAGCGACGACTTCAAAATGATCTTCAAATATAATGAGATCTATCGCCACCTCAATCATACGGCGGACGTGGCGGACAGATCTATGGATTTTCTGCTCGACATATTCGTAAAAATGTAATAAGAATACGAAAAAAAGAGCCTCTTGCGAGGCTCTTTTCTTTTGTGCGTTGATTAGTCCT
>JAFZZX010000038.1 GCA_017615515.1 Clostridia bacterium | reverse complement strand
TTTACGTCAAAACGGGGAAACTCTCTTTCAACGTTCAAACCGTCCAACCGATCGGGATCGGAGATCTCCATAAACAAATGGAGCAATTGAAAGCAAAGCTCGCCGAAGAGGGAGTCTTTTCTCCCGAACACAAGAAACCGATCCCCGTTTATCCCCGAGACGTCTGCGTCATTACGAGTAAGACGGGAGCCGTGATACGCGACATCTGTCGTACGGTTCGTCTCGTCAACCGATCTCTGAACATTCACGTCTACAACGCTCGCGTGCAGGGCGATGGGGCGGAAAACGAGATTGTAGAAGGGATAAAACGCACCGACGGTAGGTACGACGTCATCATCGTTGCTCGCGGCGGCGGTTCCTTTGAGGATCTTGCACCGTTCAATACCGAGGTGCTTGCCCGAGCGATCTACGACGCGGAAACACCGATCATCTCCGCCGTCGGACACGAGACGGATTTTACGATCTGTGATTTCGCGGCGGACGCCAGGGCGGCTACCCCTACCGCGGCGGCGCATATGGTCGCCTTTAACGAAGAAGAGACCAAATCCTTTATTTTTAACATGCTTTCGCAGATCGGCTTAAAAGTCCAGGATATGGTGAAGGACAGAGAGAAGGAACTGTCCGCACTCGTAAAGACGATGACCGCATCGGCATCGCTTTTGACAGAACGAGCCGTCGCGAAGTGGCGCGTAAAGAACGAAAAACTCCTCTCTGCCGCGCGCGTCTTCACGACGAACAAGGAGACCATGCTTGAAAAGACGCTCATCACTTACGGCGCGGCGAATCCTCTTAATAGTCTGAATAAAGGGTTTTTCAGCGCGAGCATACGTGGCAAAAGGATCGTTTCCGTGGCTGACGCCCTGATCGGAGACGAACTCACCTTACAGGCGAAAGACGGTAAATTACTCACTACGGTAAAGGAGATCAAATATGACGTTTGAAGAGATCATCAACAAAATGACGGAGATATCCGCATCTCTCGAGGACAATTCCCTCTCTCTCGAGGAAGGGATCGCTCTATACAATCAAGGGCTCGAATTGTCCAAACAGGCGATCACTATGCTGAAAGAGAGCAAAGGCAAGATCACGCTCCTCAGCAACGAACTCGGCGCTCTCGCGGAAACCGCGTTCAAGGTGGAAGACGATGATTAAGGACGTGCTAACGAAGTTTGCCGAAAAGTTCGACAAAGACCTTGAAAAGGAGATGAACGAACTGCGCGGCGGCACGCTTGTTGCCGCGATGCGCTACGCTGCACTCGGTGGGGGGAAAAGGTTGCGTCCCTTCCTGCTGCTCCTCGCCGCGGAAATGGGCGGATTGACCTACGACGACGTTTTCCCGCTGATGATGGGTATCGAGCTCGTTCACACCTATTCCTTGGTACACGACGATCTCCCGTGTATGGACGACGACGATTATCGTCGCGGTCGCAAGTCCACGCACGCTGTATTCGGCGAGGCGATGGGTGTCCTCGCAGGCGACGCACTATTGAATTATGCGTACGAATATATGCTCACGAATGCCGTCAAGGCAAAAAACGTCGGCGGATACATCACCGCGATCAACTGCATTATGGTTCGCGCCGGTTATATGGGTATGCTCGGCGGGCAGAGCTACGACATTGACGAAGAGATCAAAACCAAGTTCAAGCGCGACGATTTCATGAATATGTATTCCGGCAAAACAGGCGCTCTGTTCCAAGCCGCACTCGGTGCCGGCGCATTCGTCGCGGGTCTCAGCGAAGATGCCTTGACCGCTTTGCTGAAATGCGGCAACTATCTCGGCATCGCCTTCCAACTCAAGGACGATCTCGACGATCTCAAGCAGGACGAGAAGGGCGTAGACGAGACCGAGAAAAAGCCTTGCCTGACGATGCTATCGACCTTTACGCCCGAATCGGCACGTGAATTCGTCGAATGAGAGCGCGACGTGGCGATCGACACGATCCGCTCTCTCGATAAGAGCGAGAATCTGATCGCCTTGATCGAGTGGCTCTTGACCATTCCGAAAGAGGCTGCTGATAAGGAAACCCCTTCTTCCGCCACACCTGACACCCTTTCCGATGACGGGAAAAAATCGGACGACACTACGCCCGACGCGCCGCCAGCGGGCGAAGACGGCGCTACGGACTGATTTTTGCCGAGAGGAGACAAATGTCTCCTCTTTTTCCTTATCCGTTGTTTTGTGTTGTAATTATACGAAAGATATGATAATATATAATTAAGGTGGTGCAGTATTCTAGTCAGTACACACACGTACGAGGGCGTGGTTAAAAGAACGCCGTAGGGCACATCGATGAAGTTTCTTGTGTTGGCTCGTTTTGCCCAAATTCGGGCTGATGCTGGGAGTTAAGGATCGTGGGCGTTCCGTAACGGCATACGGAAGCCGACCCACCCTCCGTGGAGACCTGTAATGGTGGTCGCTTGCGGGCACTGTGCAGGATTAAACCTGCAATGCGGTATCAAGCTGTGTGCAGCGTAGCCTGCCTTGAGTGAGATAGGCGGATTGGGAACCACACCGTTTTCGTCGGCAGACGAGACCCGGTGATTGCCCATGAAACTTATATTGCAAAAGAGGATAAGTCGTGTGTGGGGCTGTTAGGGAAAACTTCTAGACTGTATTCGGCAGCGTAGGGATTATAGTGCGACCTGAGTGGCGATCCGGTTGCGTTCGGGGTAACCCACGCCGAGGGGATCAAAAGGAAACTGCGCGTTCGGCGACGACGCGTTCCGCTCGGGGAAATCCTACCGGACCTATGGCGCAAGGTTTACTTACGTTGCCACCACCGTATTGTAAGGAGTATTGACTTTGATAGAAGAATCGGAGCGGAAAGAACCTTCCTCGACAGAGGAGAACACACCGAAACCTCATCTGAAACACAAGGGGACGAAGCGCAATTACTGGCCGCTGAAGGTCACGATCATCACTCTTGTCCTTTCGGGATTTTTCAGCTTTTTCACCGAAATCGTCTCTACGAAGAGCAATCTCGTTATTGCTTTCCTCATTTGTATTCTCTTGATCGTGATCAGCATCATTTTCGATGGGATCGGCGTCGCGGCGACCAACTGTGACATCAAACCTCTGACCGCAATGGCGGCGAGGAAGGTCGCAGGCAGCAAGCGCGCCATTCGCCTCGTGCAGAACTCCGAGAAGGTCAGCAGTATCTGCTGTGACGTGATCGGCGACATTTGCGGCGTCATTTCGGGCGCGTGCTCC
Organism: Clostridia bacterium; assembly: GCA_017615515.1. Taxonomy (GTDB): domain Bacteria; phylum Bacillota; class Clostridia; order Christensenellales; family CAG-1252; genus CAG-1252. Next base: position 159 of record JAFZZX010000038.1, on the reverse strand, counting down.
GCGGCGATCGTCCTTCGGATCATTGCCTTTTCGGGCGCGGATAACTATCGTCTCTTGATCTCGATCGTTGCCAGCGCCTTGATCGCAGCGCTGGCGGGCACGGCGGTTTCCGTGGTCAGGTAGGCACACACACCGCGGAAAAGGTACATGGTGCAGATC
>JAFZZX010000037.1 GCA_017615515.1 Clostridia bacterium | reverse complement strand
GGGTAGGATCGGGGCGCTCTACGAGCGGCGCAAGCCTCTCTACGAAGGAGCAGCGGACGTCGTGGTGGCCAATGACGGCACCCCTGCCGAGGCGGTGGAGCGCATCGCAAACGAGGTGAAGAAACTATGAAAATACTTGTGATCAACGGCGTAAATCTGAATATGCTCGGCGTGCGAGAGCCGGATCTCTACGGCAAGAAGGACTATAAGTCCCTCGTCCGCGAGATCAAGGCGCACGCGAAGGAAATCGGCGTAAAGGTAACTTGCGTGCAAAGCAACTGCGAGGGACGGCTCGTGACCTACATTCAGCGCGCTCTCGGCAGGTACGACGGCATCGTGATCAACCCCGGCGCCTACACGCATACTTCGGTCGCTCTCCTCGACGCCTTGAAAGCGGTGTCGATCCCGACCGTCGAAGTGCATCTGACCGACGTGGACAGCCGTGAAGAGTATCGCAAGATCAGCTACGTGTCCGAGTATGCCTTTCTGCGCGTGACGGGCAAGGGGTTCGCGGGGTATCTCGAGGCGATGGACGCGATCAAGGAGAGGACGAAATGAGGATCGCCGTCGCATCCGACATCCACGGCTCGCTTCCTGCGGCAAAGGCTTTTCTCGACCGTGCCGACGCACTCGGCGCGGACAAGATTTTACTTCTCGGCGACCTATATTATCACGGCGCGCGCAATCCTCTGCCCGAGGGCTACGCCCCGATCGAGGTCGCGAAACTCCTGAACGCAAATAAGGATCGCCTGCTCGTGACGCGCGGCAACTGCGACAGCGACGTGGACGTGACGGTCTCGGAGTTTGATCTCCTGCCCGCCCTGATCCTCGCAAACGGGGACAAGACGGTCTTTGCCTCGCACGGTGATCGCTACGATATCGACCGCCCGCCCGTCGGGTTCTACGACCTCGTACTATACGGGCATTATCACACTTGTTTTATCCGCGAAAAGGATGGCGCTGTTTTCGCGAATCCCGGCTCGCTTTCCCTGCCCAAAGGGGGGACGTGTCCCGCCTTTTTGCTCCTTGACGAAAGCAAGATCACGCTGTACGCGCTGTCGGGGGAGATATTGGAGGAGCACGTCCTGTGATCGACCTGCACCTGCACCTTGACGGTTCTTTGACACCGACGGAGATCGTCGAATTGGCGCATATGTCGAGGGTGTCGCTTCCGACCGAGGATCCAGAAGAATTGCGCTCTCTCTTGACCTTCGACGGCAGAGGAACTCTCAACGATTATCTCAAAAAGTTTGAATTGCCCCTCTCGGTCTTGCAGACCCGCGAGACGGTCGGTTATGCCGTGTACCTCGTCACGGGTAGGTTACGGGCTCTTGGTTACGAATACGCCGAGATCCGTTTCGCGCCGATCCTGCATACCCACAGGCAGTTCAGCGCGGACGGCATACTGCGCGGGGCGCTCGATGGGCTCAACGAATCCAAGTTTCCCGCCAAACTCATTCTGTGCTGTATGCGCGGCGCGACGGAGCGGGAGAACCTCTCGACGGTGTATCTCGCTGCGAAATACCATCGGGACGGGGTGGTCGGCGTGGACCTCGCGGGGGCGGAAGCGCTCTATCCCACCGAGGGCTATCGCGAAGTCTTCTCCCTGGCCTCTCGCCTCGGTCTCAACATCACGATCCATGCGGGAGAAGCCGCGGGCGAGGACAGCGTGAAAGCCGCTTTGGACTTCGGCGCAAAGCGCATCGGGCACGGCGTCGCGGCGGCGGGGAGCAAGGAGCTGTTGGACAGAATAAAACGTAACGACGTCTTGATCGAATCCTGCCCCACCAGTAACGTGCAGACGGGCGCGGTCCCCTCGCTCGGGGAGCATCCGATCGGGCGGTTTTTGGCAGAGGGCGTTCCCGTCTCGTTGTGCACGGACAATATGACGGTGTCGGATACCGATCTGCCGCGGGAATGGGCGCGGGTCAAAGGGGCGCTTTCCCTTACGGACGCCGATCTCGACCGCCTGACCGAGAACGCCCGCAAGCATCGTTTTTGCTGAGTTATTCGTTGTTTTTTCAAAAGAACCCCTCTTGCTTTTTCAGCGGAAAATATTGTATAATATTTTTAATACGAATCACGGGTGGTGTCTATGGATAATTTTCCGATAGTTAAAACGAGCGCGATCGAGATCAAAGGCAAAGCCAAAAGCGGCAAGATCAAGGTCGTCAAGTACGACAGGAGCTTCCTCTCTCTGAACATTCAAAACACAAAGGCGAAAGGCTTTTATTCCGATTTGAAAAACTATTTCCTGACCTTCGAGAAGGTCAAGGCGCGCACCGCTTGGGGCGCGGAGAACTTCATGGTCGGCAGCGAAGCGGTCGTCAGACTGGTCGTTCGCGGCGGGACGCTCTGCGTGCTGTTGGCGCTCGATCCGAATGCGTATAATCAAAAGGACTATCCGCATCTGGATTACTCCGACGACAAGGACTATCACACCACGCCGTTCTTTATCCCCGTACGCAATGCCGCGGAGTTCAAGATCGCGCGCAGAATGGCGGCGGAAGCCTTCACGTTGCGCTGCGTCTATACCGTGGATTTCCCCGCGCGCACCGATTACGTTTCGGCGCTGCCGATGCAGAAGGACGAAGCTCTCGTCAAGAAAGGCTTTATCAAGAAGAGCGAGAGCGAGATGAGCGAGGCGGACGCGAAAAAGGCGATCGCCGCCGCAATCGAAGCGGAAGCGGAAGAGGAAAAGATATTCGAGTTCTTCGACGCCAAAAAGCCCGTCAAGAAGAAGGAAGAGCAACCCGCGGAGCCCGACGATCCCGACGCGATCGAGCGTTCGGACGAAGAGGATACCCTCTACGAGGTCACGGACGACGGCGTGCTCACGACCATCTATTACGATCGGAGCTTTACCGCCCGCATCATTCAAAACGAGAGAGCGAAACACTTTTACAGCGAGATCAAGAACTTCGCGCTGTCTTTCGGGTTGAAGTCTCGGCGCGTCAAGTCCCGCGTTTCGTGGCGTGGCGATAGGTTTTATTTCGGGCGGACGCCGTATTTCTACGCCAAGGTGCGCGGCAAGACGTTGTGCTTGTATCTCGCGCTTGATCCCGCCGCGTATGATCGGAACATTTATCACCAGATCGACGTATCCGATCGGAAATGCTATCAAAAGACCCCGATGATGCTCCGCGTCAAGAGCGACCTCGGTCTCAAAAAGGCGCGCAGATTGATCGCGGCGATGCTGACGGCGGGCGGACTGGACGGCAAGGAACTGCTGGCGGTGGACTACGTCGCGATGTACCCTTACGAGGAGACCGAGCCGCTGATCGAGCGCAAGCTGATCAAGCGCGTGGAGCGCAAGCCGTGGGATATCCCCAAGCGCGAGCCCGATCCCGAAGAGGTGGAGTTTGAGCTGGCGGAAGACCCGACCGCCGAAGAGCCGCTCGAGGACGATGCGATCACAGAGTCGGAGCCCGAAGAAGTGATCGAAGAAGAGATCGAAGAACCCGTCGAGGAGAGCGAAGAGCCTAACGAAGAGGAGGACGATCAAGAGGAGATCGAAGACGTCGACTTCGAATTGGCGGAGAGCGAAGAACCCGAAGAAGGGGAGAATGACCCGACGGACGAAGAAGAGGACGAAGAGGAGACCGAAGAGGTCGAGTTCGAGCTCGCGGAAGAGGACGAAGGCGAGGTGGAAGAGGTCAGTTTCGAACTGGCGGACGAAGGCTCGGACGACGAGGCGGAAGAGGTCAGTTTCGAGCTGGTCGAGGAGGAACCGTTATCGGACGAAAGCGGTATGGAAGCATACGCCGCGGCAGACAGCGAAGGCAGATACGTCACGCTGAAAAAGTACGTGCGCGGGTTCGTCGCGAAGATGCGGCAGGGGGATCAGTCGCGCAAGGACTATTACGCGAGGATCAAGGCGAGATTGCTGTCCTTCAAGGGGATCAAGCTGTCCGAGAGTTTCGCGGGAGACGCCTTCAAGAAGGGTTCGCGCGTGCTCGTGAAATCCCGTATTCGCGGCAAGACGCTTTGCCTGTTTTTTGCCTTGAACGTCGACAGCTATAAAGAGAGCGTCTATCATCAAAAGTACAAGGGCGACACCAAAGCGTACGCCTCTACGCCGATGATGATCCGCGTCAAGAGCGAACTCGGTATGAAACGCGCCCTGCGTTTGATCGCCGAGCTGGAGCGCAATTATCTCCTGGCTCCGGGTGAGCACGTCTCCACACGCGACGTTCGCGAGACCTTCCTCTACGAGGAGACCGCCGAGTTGGTCAAGCAGGGGCTCATTAAGACCAGACTCGTCACGGTCACGGAAGACGAGGCGAAAGAACTGCTTAAAAAGAAAGCGAAATAGTATTGCGTGGTTGATAACGGAATGAAAACGGCGACACCGAAAGGTATCGCCGTTTTTTGTGATTATTTGTTTCTTGCGGTCGGACCCTTGCCTTCCCCCACGCGTTTTGCGACAATGGGGCGCGCACG
>JAFZZX010000036.1 GCA_017615515.1 Clostridia bacterium | reverse complement strand
GTATCCAAACATCAATCCGCTACGAATCCTATCTTCTTCTTGACTTTCTGCAAGGTGCGGCGAGCGATATAACGCGCCTTGTCCGCGCCCTCTTTCATAATGCGTTCGAGTTCCGCCTTGTCCGCGAGATAGGTCTCGTACTTCTCTTGGATCGGAGCGAGGGCGTCCGCAACGGTCTCGCCGACCGCCATTTTGAAGTCGCCGTATCCTTTGCCCTCGAAGCGCTTTTCCGCCTCTTCGATGCTCTCGCCCGAGAAAGCGGAATAGATCGACAAGAGGTTGGAAACGCCCGGCTTATTCTCCGCGTCGAAGCGGATCGCATTGTCACAATCGGTCACCGCGCGCTTGAACTTACGAAGGATCGCGTCGCGCGGGTCGATGATCGACACCGTCGCATTCTGATCGGGGTCGGACTTGCTCATCTTGTCCGTCGGCTTCTGCAAACTCGTGATCTTCGCGCCCTGCTTGGGGATATAGGGCTCCGGCACCACGAAGGTATCGCCGAAGCGGTTATTGAAACGGATCGCGATGTCGCGGGTCAGTTCGAGGTGTTGCTTTTGATCCTTTCCGACCGGTACGAGGTCGGCGCGATACAGCAAAATATCCGCCGCCATCAGTACGGGATAGGTCAATAGTCCCGCATTGATATTATCCTCGTTTTTGCGCGATTTATCCTTGAACTGGGTCATTCTGTCCAGCTCGCCTATGTAGGTCATACACGAGAGGATCCATTGCAGCTCGCTGTGCTCGGGCACATTGGACTGCACGTAAAGAATGCTCTTTTCGGGGTCGAGCCCGCACGCGAGGAACTGCGCGAAAAAGGACATCGTCCTCGCGCGGAACTCCTGCGGATCCTGCCTGACGGTCAGGGCGTGCTGGTTCGCGATCGAGAAGAGACACTCGTTCTCGTCCTGCAAGGCGATCCAGTTCTTGACCGCGCCGATGTAATTGCCGATCGTGATGCACCCGGTCGGTTGAATAGCACTGTAGATTCTCATTTCCTTACTTTTCCGCCTTTTTGAGTACGATATTTTTGATGTCTTGCGCCGCGAGGACGTCGCGGAAACGCACCTCGGCTTTTTCCAGCGCGGTGATGCCCTCGGGCGGCTCGATGCCGCTCGCGAGGCGCAAGGCTTTGACAGCCTTGAAGGGGTCTTCCTCTTTCTTTTCGCCGAGAGCGGACAAGACGTCCTGCGTGAACTTATACGGGTTCGCGGTGGAGAGTACCACGGTGGGAGCGTCTCCTTGCGCGTCGTTGTCGTAATGCACGGCGACCGCGACCGCGGTATGCGGATCGAGCAAATAGCCGTATTCCTCGAAGAACTCGTTGATGGTGTCCGCCGTCTCCTCTTCGTCCGCGTAGCCTGCGTCGAATACACCTGCCTTGGCGCGGAGCGTCGAAAGGTCGAGCGTGTATTTCCCTTCGCTCTTCAGCGCCGCCATCAGCGCGGCTGTCGCCTTGTCGTCCCTGTTCTCGATCTCGAACAAGAGGCGCTCCAGATTCGAGGAGATCAAGATGTCCATCGAGGGAGAGATCGTCTTGTGGAAATCGCGCGCTAAGCTATATTCGCCCGTTTCGAAGAAGTCGGTCAAGACGTTATTGATATTGGAAGCGCAAAGGAGTTTCCTGACGGGAAGCCCCATCCGCATCGCGTAGTAACCTGCGAGAATGTCGCCGAAATTGCCGGTCGGCACGACGAAGTCGACCTGATCGCCGAGGCGGATCTCCTCACTCGTCACGAGGTCGACGTACGCCGAGAAGTAGTAGGCGATCTGCGGCAGAAGCCTGCCCCAGTTGATGCTGTTCGCGGAGCTCATCACGTAGCCGCCTTTCTTGAGCGCGGCGCGGACTTCGGGATCGGTAAAGACCTGCTTGACCGCAGTCTGCGCGTCGTCGAAATTGCCCTTGATGCCCGCGACGTAGGTATTCGCGCCGCCCGTGGTGGTCATCTGCAATTTCTGCATATAGCTGACCCCTTCGCTGGGATAAAAGACCATGATCTCGGTGCCGGGGACGTCCTTGAATCCTTCGAGGGCGGCTTTGCCCGTATCGCCGCTCGTCGCAACGAGGACGAGAGTCTTGTCGGTCTCGCCCTTCTTCGCGCGGCAGGCGGATATGAGCTGCGGCAGAACGGTCAGCGCAACGTCCTTAAAGGCGAAGGTCGGCCCGTGCCATAATTCGAGAATAAAGAGGTCTTCCTCGATCTTGACGAGGGGACAGGCGTCCTCGTCGTCAAAACGGGAATAAGCGCGATCCGCGATCGCCAAAAGTTCGTCGTAGGTGAACTCGTCGAGATAACGGCTCATCACCGTGGCGGAGCGTTCCGCATAGGTCATCTCGCCCATCGCGGCGATCTCTTCTAATGAAAACTGTGGGAAGGACTCGGGTACGAAGAGCCCGCCTTCGGGGCTGATGCCCATTAAGATAGCCTCGCTACCCGTGACAGAGCGCGACGCGTTTCTGGTGCTGACGTATTTCATTCGGGATTATTCCGCCTTTTCGCTTTCGTACTCTTTCAAGAAGGAAGGGAGCGTGTCGGTGCTGGCGGAGAGCACGATCTCGACCGCGCTGTTCTTCGCCGCCTTGGCGACCTCGTTATAGAAAAACTCGAGGTCCGCAACGGGTTTGCCCGTGATGCGATGCGCGCCGTCGATATACAGAATGTCGATGTCGGAATTGGACGCCATCACGCCCTTCACGAAGCCCGCAAGTTGCTCCTCGGTGCCGACGCCGAAATTGCCCGCGTTGATCACGCGAATGCGATAATTGAGGTCGAAGTTATAGCGGTCGACGTAGGTGATGAAGACGATGCTGCCCGAAGTCTTCTGCATCATCGTATTCGCTTCGTCGATCATCTTCGAGGTCTTGCCGCTGCCTTTTGCGCCGTAAATGATTCTTAACATAGTGAGTTCCTCCTTGTGGTAGGTTTTCTTTTATTATACAATACACGCGCGCGGATTTTTACCTTTTCTCGAAAATCTTTGCGCGCGCTTTTCAGCCTTTCTCCGCGATCGCAACGAACTTCTTATAGCGGGTCTCGTCCGCCTCGCGCACGAGTTCGTCGAGTTCGTCGTCGCTCATCGCGGGGACGCGTCCGCTCGCGTACATCTCGTCCACGCGCGCCTTGATCGCGGCGATCATCGGATCGGACTTCGCGACCTTCTCGGTCTCGGGCAGACGATAGTGATTGTTGATCCAGTAGGCGATGCCCGCAAGACCGCTGTTATTATCCACGCAGACCGTCGGCGGACGATTCAGGATCTTGGTCGTATTGAAGATATTGTAGATCTCCTCGTCCTTCATGAGGCCGTCCACGTGAACGCCCGCGCGGGTCACGTTGAAGTCGCGACCGACGAAGGGGGTGCGGGGCGGGATCTTGTATCCGATCTCGCGACGGAAGTAGTCCGCGATCTCGGTGATGACCGAGAGATCCATGCCGTCCGTCGTGCCCTTCAGCGAGGCGTACTCGACCGCCATCGCCTCGAGCGGGCAGTTGCCCGTGCGCTCGCCGATGCCGAGGAGCGCGCAGTTGACCGCCGAGCAGCCGTACAGCCACGCGGTCGCCGCGTTGGTGACTACCTTATAGAAGTCGTTGTGTCCGTGCCACTCCATCTGCTCGCTCGGCACCTCGCCGTAACGCCACAGACCGTAGATCGTTCTCGGCACGCTGCGCGGCAGGGACGAGCCGGGATAAGTCACGCCGTAGCCAAGGGTGTCGCAAGCGCGCACCTTGATCGGGATGCCGCTCTCCTTGCTGAGTTTCATCAGTTCACGCACGAAGGGAACGACGTAGC
>JAFZZX010000035.1 GCA_017615515.1 Clostridia bacterium | reverse complement strand
TAATACGAACATTTGTTCACATACCCACTATAGCATATTTTCGCAAAAAGTCAATGCCCATGTGACAACTTTTCCTGACAAAAGGAAAAAATGTAAAGAACATATTGTTTGCTCGTGCGACAAATTGATTTTTGTACAAAATTGCCTGTTTCGGGCTTAAAATCTCAGTTTTTTCCCTACAATTTAATAATAAACCATTTTTGTACAAAAATACAAGTTTTGTGACAAATCCCTTTGTTTTTCTTTTTTATTCGTGAGAACGTCCGATTCTCCCGCCGATCCGAAAACCGAGTATAGAGAGCCAGGCGATGTCGTCTCTTATTGTCCGCTCGTTTTTTTCTCTCATTTTTTGTTCGCATTTCACGCTTTGGGCGCTCTCCCCTTGCTCCGCCCTAGGGAAGAGAAATGATCCGCAGGGTGACGCCACGATATAGGGATAAATCTCACGCAACCAATCAAACTAACCTTATGCTGACCGTCTTTTTGCGTTCTATCATCACCTATATCTTCCTATTGTTCATCATGCGGCTGATGGGCAAAAGGCAACTGTCCGAATTGCAACCTTTCGAATTCGTGATCACGCTGATCGTCGCGGAACTCGCCTGCATTCCGATGTCCGACACCTCGATCCCTCTTTCTTACGGGATCATACCGATGTTCACGATGTTCATACTGCACATTTTGATCACGAAACTCGCCAGCAAGAACCACAAGTTCAACCGTTTTCTGAACGGCGTGCCCGTCGTCGTGATCTCTCCGAAAGGGATCGACCACCGTCTTCTTGACAAACTGGATATGAACGTGACCGACCTACTGCACGCCCTCAGAGCGGCGGGGTATTTCTATCCGAGCGACGTCGCCTACGCGATCATGGAGACCAACGGCACCTTGAGCGTCCTACCCAAGGCGGGATGCGCACCCGCCACGCCGAAGGACCTCTCACTCGACGTCGACGCAAGCGAGATGCCCTATCCGATCATCTGCGAGGGAGCGTTCTTCACGGAGAACCTACTTTTGACGGGCTGTGAAGAACAAGCGATCGATCAACTCCTGTCTCGGCACGACTTGCGGCGAGAGGACGTCCTGCTTCTGACCATCGACAAGCAGAAAACCGTCTATCTCCAACCCTTCGTCGGAGATGCGATCACGGGGGAACGCGTATGAAACGATTGATCCTCGCGATAGCGGTGGTGCTCTTGATCGTCGGCATGGGCGTATTCGAACAGATCTATATCGATAGGCTTTACACCGAGACGACCGCGCAGGCGGAAGCGGTCAAACGCGAGATCCAACGGGACGTCGAAGACGCCCTGCCTGCCGCCCTCGCGCTCAAGGAATCCTGGCTCAAAAAGCGCTCTTTTCTCGAGGCGGTCACTCCGCATAACGAGACCAAGGAGATGATCCTGCGTATCGCGGAGCTGATCGGCTACGTCGAGGCGAAAGACGACAAATCTGCGCTGGCGACGGTGGAAATCATCCTGGAAATGTGCGACAACGTACCTCACATTCTGTCCTTTCATTGGGAACACATCTTTTAGCGAGAGCGTATAAGGACGCTTATGCGGCTCTACCGCTTCGCGACCGAACAGTTACGTACAAGGAGTACGCTCCTATCCGTTCACTCGCGGAGCGTTTGCCTAATCATCCTTCTCCGCTCTCGCTGAGATAATAATCCGAGCCTTACATCTCCACCCTTCTCCGTGTTTACAACAGTCAGAAATCTGCGCGTCAGCGCCTAAAGTGGATCGTTGCGAAACGTTTCACAAATGTCGCTTCACCGCAATAGCCCAAAACAAAAGGGAGTAGGCGCGTAAAAACTCTAAGTGAGCGAGGAGAAGGCGGTAGAGACGAGCGCTAATTCACCCCAAGAAATCTATGTTTTCTCGGGGACCCCGATGAAAAAAGGGGCAGGCGCGCAAAGCAGCAAGTGAGCTAGGAGAAGGGTTGCAGATGCAAGGCAAAGTCACCCCAAGAAATACGCTATTTCTCGGGGACCCCGATACGAAAAAATCCCGCAGGCGCGGGCGCGCCATTGGGGTCCCCACAATATTGTCAGATATTGTGGGGTGAAGGCGCGTACTGATCCGTACGTAACTGCGGGATTTTGAGTCGGAACACAGCAGATGCGCCCTTATACTCGCTCACTTCTTGAGGAACTCGATGTCCGATAGATATATATTATCTTCCGCACCGCCGCTCGTATAGTCCACGAGATTAAACGCGATCTTCGCGACCGCGCTGCCATCGAAAGCAACGCCGTTGCGCTTAAAGGACGAAAGCGGGATCTCCACAAAGCCGGCGGACTTATAGTAGAGGCTGTAGGAATAGGACGCGTCGCCCGCCTCGTTCTGCAACTGGATCACGACGTAATCACCCGAAAACTCGGTGAAGTCGGCATAGAACTTCAAGGTGTTGTATCCGACGTTCGCGCCGTTGTCGAAACGGAGGATGCAGTACGACCACGAATCCTTGTCCTTCTCGCGTACATTGATCTTGACCCCCTTTTCGCTACGCGATGCACTCAAGCAAGGCTTCACCTTGAGGCGAGTGGCGGCGAATTCGTCGAAGGCGTCGTCATCGGCAAACTGCATCTCCGCGACGACGTAACGATCGAGCGTAGAGAGGATCATACCGCTCTCCGTCGCGACGGTCTCGCCGAGTTCGTTTTTGGCGACGACTTTCACATAGTAGGTCGTATTCTCCTCAAGGAGTGCGGGATCGAAGGTGACCTGCGTTCCGCTGACGGACGCGTCGAAGACGGGATCGGCGTAGTGGTCGTTATCCGCCGAGACGATCACGCGATAGGCATCGGCAAATCCGGCGCGCGTGTATTTGATGGTGACCTCGCGGCCGTCGTTTCTCGCTTCGCGAAGGGTGAAGGCGCGGGGGGCGGTACGCACCGCCTTGACGAACCGCACGCCGAGGATCGTGACGGTCGCACCGCCGTCGTGCGTAACGGTCACTTCCACTTGTCTGACCGCCTGGAAGTCAACGCTACCGTCCACGTAATTGCCTGCGCAGGTCATATCCGCCGCGCTGACGGTAAACGTCCTCTTGACCGTAAAGTTATCCGTGAAGGAATACGACCAGATCTCGTACGAGCCTTCCACCACGCGGAACGCCACCTTTGCGCCCGAATTCGTGCCGATCACGCTTAGGGTCAGGTCGAGATCGAGCTCCTTGTAGGCGATCGCGCCGAGTTTGCTCAATTGGATCGATCCGAAAGTCTTGCCGTCGTTCGCCTTGGTGATCTCAAGCCCCGTCTCGCCATCTGCCGTGACGACGGAATAGGTCATCGCCGAACCT
>JAFZZX010000034.1 GCA_017615515.1 Clostridia bacterium | reverse complement strand
TCTTGACCGTAACGGCTACCTTGCCGCAACGGGCGATCTCCTGCGCGATCACGCGCTTGCCTTCCCTCTCCTCGATCGCTTGATACTTCGGCTCGTCGTCAACGATCTTCCTCGCGATCTTCCTCGCGATCGCATCCGCTTCCTGATCCGAGATGTCGCCTTTGGGTCTGACCATCACGTGTTCACGAACGAAGGTCTCGACGCAATCGTGCGCGAACGAGCCGAGGTCGCGAGACCCCGCTTCCGCCACCTGCTTTTCGCGCGCCCCCAGCCCGTATCTGACGAAATGACCGAAGGGACAATAGAAGTACGACTCGATCTCGGTCGCATTCACGCTCCCTTTGCGGAAGAACAACTCCGACGCGCGCGTCGGAGAGAGCCTCTCTGCCGCGTCGAAAATCGGGGGCAGATCGTCCGAGATCAACGCGCGAAGCGCCGCAAGCCGCCCTTCTTCCGTGGCGTCAAGCAAGCCTTCTTTCTCCTTGCGGAGATACTCGATCAGCATATTCTTCGCGACGGTTTCGGTGGGGATCAATATCTCGGTCGAATATTCTTTCAGCCGATCGGAGCAGGACTTGACCTTGACGTCGAAGAGAATGCCGAGTTGTCCGAAACAAGGAGAGGCATTCCTGCCGCCGACGTGCGAAAGCGCGAGTTTATCCGCTCGGAGCAAGAGTTGCAACGCGTGGAACTTGCTCGCGGAGAGCGCCTCTACCTCGGTATTCTCGACCTTGAGTTCGACGTCGCACGACTGCCAGGCGGCGTATTCGGCGGAACCGAGGATCCCTTCCTTGATCCTCTCGAGCGGGAAGAGGGTCTCTTCCGCACCGATCACGAAGAGGCGGGGGATCGGCGCATACATCGCCTGCTCGACGGCGGCGAAATAGACCGAATCCAAACTGACGGGGAGCGCGGCAAGCTTGATCTGTCCCGCCCCCGCGCTGAAGGCGAGCAGGAAATCCGACAGAGGGATCGTCTCATCCCCGCGCAGTTCTTCCATCGTCCCCAATAGATCGACGATCGCCGGCAAGGTGTGACGCAAGATCTCCGACTGCTTGGCGAGGCTCGCTTTCTCCTCGGCGGAGACGCCCTCGGTCAGCGCGTTCGTGTAATCGGTCAACCTTTTCGCGTAATCGTTCGCGAGAAGGAAAGCCTTGATCCCCTGCGTGTAGGTCTCGACCGTCGCCTCTTCGGGCAAAGCGAGGAGTGGCTCGATCTCTTCCGCGAGAGAGGCAAGCACCCGATTCGCGACGGGGAAGAGCGGATCGTCCTTAAACAACGTAAAGGGGATGCGTGGATCGCGACGAGCGACGCCCGCCTTGTCGAGATAATCGCAAAATGCCGCCTTCTCCGCCGCCGTGACCCGCGTGAAAAGCGGATGACAGACGAAGGCACGTTCGGCGGTCTGCTCAAAGCCCTTTTGAACGATGCGGAGCGCTTGGATCAGGTGACGGAAGAAAGAGCAATCCTCGAGAGGATAACGCGCGTCGGGGAAGAAGGGGATCTCGTAGTACGGGAATATCCTCTCCAAATACGGGAGATACTCCGAGAATGCGGGCGTGATGATCGCGACGTCGGAATAGCGCAGACCTTCCTCTCTGACGAGGCGGGTGATCTCGGTCGCGAGGCAGGTGACCTCTTCGTTCATATCCTTCGCTTCGAAGAGGGAGACAAGGGAGCCTTTCCCTTCCGAAAAGCTATAGGCGAACAGCTCCCGCGAGATGCGCTCCCTATCGCCCGTGAGCGACGTCGGGATCGGCTTGTCCTCTGTCAAAAAGGACGTCGCGCGCGACTTCAACTTTGAATACAATTTGGGATAAATGCGGCTATTCTCCGCGCCGTTCGGCACGGCGACGGCGACGGTGACCGACCTCGCCTGTTCGGCGAGCGCGAGGACGACTTCGAGTTGCTTGCGATTGAGATCCACGTGGTCGATCACGTGGAAATTGACGTCGCCGAAATCCAATCCGAGCCGCGGATAGCGGTCAGGGTGGCGGATCGCGTCGACCAGCGCCTCGAGGCGGGTCGTACTGTCGGCGTGTTCTTCGGTCAGTTCTTTCAAATAAGCGGAGTACAAGAGAGCGATCTCCCGAGTCTTTTTCGAGAGATAACCCGTGAGTTTCCCCGCGACGGCTTCGAGCTGAGCGGGCTCGACGCCGCTGTTTCTCAGCGCGGTGATCGCGGCGTACATTTCGGCGGCGAATCCCGCCGTTTTCGCCGCATATTGGAAGTGATCGAGCTTCTCTGCGTGAGAACGAATGACCTTCTCAAGCAGCATAACGCAACCCGCGGGAGACAGACACTTCTTGATCTGCCCGCCGAGCGTGACCGCCGCCAGACGCGCAAAACTCATGACTTCGACGTCAAAAACGCCCTTTGCGCCGAGTTTTTCCGCAACGGTGGTTTCGACGGCAAGGGTGAAAGGATCGGGAACGATCACGATATTTTTGCCGCTTTTTTCCTTGATGTCGATCAGGACTGCTTCCGCGCCCTCTTGAACGGTGCGCGCCGTATAAATCTTTAACATATGTATATTATATATAATATATCAACCGTTGACAATAGGTAATCCGAAATCTCTTGACAATTCGCGCGCGAACAATATAAAATCTATTCGATAAGAGGTGTTTATGAAAAAGTTTTTTCTGATTCTGTTATTGCTCGTCTTCGCGGCGACCCCCCTGCTCCTCGCGTCGTGTTCGAACGTCTCGCAACGCGACAAACTGATGCCCGGGTATTCTTGCAGCGACGACGGATACGAGCTGTTTACCTATTCGATCAACCATGCGGAAGCGACGGTCGGCACGATGACGATGAAGTTCGAACCCCTGCATAAGGACGCCCTCGATCTCCCGTCCGCCGGCGGCGACAAGGGGCATTTTACCGAAGTAACGGGCACCCTGCTCTCGACCGACCTCACGATGAATAACGGCGACACGATCATCTCGCGCGTGGTCTACGACGGCAATTTCACGCCGATCTACAGCTACAAGCGCACCGTGATCGGCGGCGTGGTCAAGGAGATGCAGGTCGAATACGAAGGCAAGTATCTCTATGCGAAGCGCTTTGAAAACGGCACGGAAGTCTCCTGCCTCACCGAGAAGGCTTCGGGCTACTTCGACAACGAAATGCTCTACGCACTCGTGCGCGCCTCTTCCGTAGGCGATACCTCTTACTCCCTCTCCTTCTCGGTCGCGAACCCGCTGACCGCAAGCAGCGACACGATGTCCATCACCAAGGTGGGTGAGGTCAAGGAGCACATCGACGCCCTCGTCCCCACGACCTACGAACTCGCGGAAGGGGAGACCACCTATACGACCCCCTGTTACGCGTTCCGCATCTCGACGGGCAACCAATACGCGGGCACCTACACGATGACCGTCACGAAGGATCGCCAGACCGTCAAAAACGAGATC
>JAFZZX010000004.1 GCA_017615515.1 Clostridia bacterium | reverse complement strand
TACCGATAACGACGAACATCTCGGCGAGATTGAAAGGCATCGCGCCGCTCGACGCCGTGCACATACTGATCGGCGTACTGCGATCGAAGGTGCGCTGCAGGAACATCGCGCTCTTGAGGTGATTGTCCCGATCGGGTCCTTCCGGTTTTTTGAGAGCGAGGCGTTTTTGCTTCTTCGGGAGGAAGAAACACACCGCATTAAAAAGCACTTTGCCCCAAAACGAATGCACGAAACTCCCGAAAGGAGATTCGAGATCGTAAGGTTTGACGGGTCTCGGCGCGGGGACCTCCATCCCGATAAAGCGGTTGAAGAGCTCGTCCGTCATCGCGATCTTCTCGCACGCCTCAGCGATCTCCGCAGGATAGGGACAGGTCGCGGCCTTTCCCTCCGTGACATTCAGTTTCTCGACGAGTCGCACGTCCGAATAGGAAGCGCAAATCTGCACCTCGTAGTCACCGTTCTCCAAGGTCCAACCATCCTTGACGTCGTAATAAGAGAGATCGGACAAATCGAAAGATAAAGTCACGCGTTTACTCTCCCCTGCTTTTACCTCCACCTTAGTGAAGGCGCGAAGCTCCTTCTCCGCCTTAAAGAGGGCGCTTCCCGCGTTGTTTTTCACAAAAAGAAAGACCACTTCCTTGCCGTCCATGCCGCCGACGTTCTTGACCGTGACCGCCGCGGTGACCTTGCCCCCCTCTTTCGCCACCGAAAGATCGGAATACTCAAAAGAGGTATAGGACAACCCGTGTCCGAAGGGGAATGCGACTTCCACGCCTTTGGTGCCGTAGTAGCGATAGCCGACGTAGATGCTCTCCTTGTACTTCTCCACCTCAGTCTTGCTGTATTCCTCGCCGTACGGAATATCGGTGCAGCGTCTGCACCAAGTCTCCGCCAGTTTGCCGCTCGGGCTCACCTCACCGAAGAGAAGCCTTGCCGCAGCCTCGCCACCGCCTTGCCCCGGAAGATACATATTAAGGAGCCCCTTGACATGATCAATAAAAGGCAGCTCAACGGGCGATCCACCGAACAATACGATGGAGACCTCAAGTCCCAGATCGAGCAGTCCGTTCAACAGTTCGAGTTGACCGCTCGGCAGGAGCATATCCGCTCTGTCTTCCCCTTCCCCTTCGTCAAAGTCGGTGAGTCCCATAAACACCAGCGCTTTTTTGTGGTTCTTTGCTTCCTCGAGCGCCGCGTCCAGTAGTTCCTTGACGGACTCCTTGGTGTTGCTTTTGAAGCCACGACGGTAGACGTAACGGATCCCGCGAGCGTCAAAAGCTTGCTTGGGATTCACAATTTCCGTCGGAGTGATCATCGAGCTCCCCGCGCCCTGATAGCGCATATGTTCAAAGTATTCGCCGACGATAAAGAGCTCTTCGTCTTTGTTTAAGGGGAAGGCGCCGTCATTCTTCATGAGGACCGCCGTGCCGCACGCCGTATCGGTGGCAAGAGCGTGATGAGCCTCGGCGTCAAAGGAGCTGACGTCTTTCCCTTTCCCCGCATACAGATCAACGATGCGAAGGATCCTCTTGACCGATGCGTCGATCTCTTCTTTGGAAATGCTAGCGTCACGAATAGCGTCGTAGACGAGTTTTCGGCAATGCAGGGTATCGCCCGGCATCTCGAGGTCAAAGCCCACCTTGAGTCCTTTCACTCTATCGTGCGTTGCGCCCCAGTCGCTGACCACGACGCCTTGATACCCCCATTCTTTGCGGAGGACGTCATCGAGGAGCCACTTATTCTCGGCACAGTACTCTCCGTTGACTTGGTTATACGCAGCCATCACGGTAGCGGGATCCGCCTTCTTGACAACGCGTTCAAAAGGACGCAGGTATATCTCACGCATTGCGCGTTCGTCGGCATATGACCGCCCCAAAAAGCGGAAGTTCTCCTGATTATTCAAGGCAAAATGTTTGAGCGAAACGCCGACATTTTCCCCTTGCACGCCCCTAACGTACGCAGCGCCGATCTCTCCCGAAACGAGAGGATCTTCGGAATAATACTCGAAGTTCCTGCCGCAGCGAGGGTCGCGTTTGATATTGATGCCGGGACCCAAGAGGATGCTGACGTCAAAGCATTTGGCTTCTTCGGCAAGTGCCCTGCCGACCGCGGCGACCGCCTCAACGTCGAAGGAAGAGCCCATATTGACAGCAGGAGGAAAACAGGTCGCGGGTTTGCTTGCCGTGACGCCGCCGGCCTCGGTCCCGAGGGGGATCCTTACGCCGTGCGGTCCGTCCGAAAGATATAGCTTGGGAATCCCTAAGCGCGGGATCTCATTCGTATAATTGGCGTTCGTCCCTTGCACCAGATAGGTCTTTTCGACGTCCGTCATTGCGTTAACGGTCTTCTCGATATCCATACCGATCCTCCCTTATAACTCGTAAGTGCCTGCCGTGACTGTCCGATCTCCGCCCGGCAGACGGATGATCGCCGTGGTATTGGCGGGGACGTTGACGGTGTATTTGATCTCATCTCCCACGCGCACCCATTTGCAGGATACCTTGCCGTACACGCTGTCGTAGCTGCATTCGGCGTGGGTGATGCTACCGCCGGGCTTAGGCGCGATGAGAAAAC
>JAFZZX010000033.1 GCA_017615515.1 Clostridia bacterium | reverse complement strand
CTATACCGACCTCGCGACGATGTACGAGAGGGCGGGCAGGCTGAAGGGCAGCAAGGGCTCGATCACGATGATCCCGATCCTGACGATGCCCGAAGACGACAAGACCCACCCGATCCCCGACCTGACGGGATATATCACCGAAGGGCAGATCATCTTGTCCCGCGAACTCCACAAGCGCGGCGTCGTTCCGCCCGTGGACGTGCTGCCGTCCCTATCCCGTCTGAAAGATAAGGGTATCGGCAAGGGCAAGACCCGCGAGGATCACGCCGACACGATGAACCAACTCTTCGCCTGCTATGCGCGTGGTAAGGAGTGTAAGGAGCTCGCCGCCATCTTGGGCGACGCGGCTTTGACCGAAGTGGACAAACTCTACGCGAAGTTCGCGGGCGAGTTCGAGAAGCGCTACGTCTCGCAGGGCTTCACCAAGAATCGTTCGATCGAGGAGACCTTGAACGTCGGTTGGGAACTTCTCGGCATTCTGCCGCGTTCCGAGCTGAAGCGCATCAAGGACGTTTATCTCGACAAATATTATAAGAAGGCGGAAGACTGATGGCAGTTGCGAGAGTGAATCCCACTCGCATGGAATTGACCCGCCTGAAAGGGCGTCTCAAGACCGCGACGAGGGGACACAAATTATTAAAGGACAAGTCGGACGAGATGATCCGCCAATTTATGGCGCTCATCAAGCGTAATCTTGCCCTGCGTATGGAAGTCGAGGAAGCGTTGCATTCCGTGCTCGGTTCCTTTATGCTCGCAAAAGCGGTCTCCTCTCCAACGGACATCGAAGAAGCGATCGCCGTCCCCGGCAAAAGGGTCAAGATCAAGAGCGGATCCAAGAACGTGATGAGCGTCGAAGTCCCCTCTTTCCTCGTCGACGCGAGCGAGAAGGGGGAGACCTTCCCCTACGGTTTCGCGTCTGTTACGGGCGAACTCGACGGCTGTATCGGCGAGATGGGAGAGCTTCTTCCGAAATTCATCGAGCTTGCCGAGGTCGAGAAGACCTGCAATATGCTCGCGGACGAGATCGAGAAGAACAGACGCCGCGTCAACGCCCTCGAATTCGTGATGATCCCCGAGTTCAAGGAGACAATCAAATATATCACGATGAAACTCGACGAAGCCGAACGTGCGAATACCATTCGTTTGATGAAGGTCAAGTCGATGATCGAGAATAGGAAATGACAGAGATCCGTTCGATTTTGTTAGACAAAATATTCAAATGCGAAGGTAGGCGTTACGTCGAAGACGGACGCCTGTTTTTGAACGCGTCCGGCGCGTCCCTCAAGGGACTTGTTAGGGGAACAATCCTTGAAATCGCCCTTCGTGGCGACCCCGCAGTCAAGGGGCGCAATACCTATGTCCGCCTGACGGTGGACGGCAGGGGAAAGCGCATTCGGCTGCCCTTGAAGGAGAAGGTGATCTCTCTTGCCTTCGAAGAGGGCGAGCACGCCTTCGAGATCGTCAAATTGAACGAGTCCGAGAGCAATTCGCTGTCCGTCACATTCGTTCGCACCAACGGGGAGTTTTTGCCCCTTCGTGAAGAAAAGAAACTCAAGATCGAGTTCGTCGGCGATTCCATCACGACGGGCTACGGCGTCCGCGCGAAGCGATCGGACGAGGGCTATTCGGTCGCCACGCAGGACGTCACGTTGTCCTACGCCTATCTGACCGCACGCGCATTAAACGCCGAGATGCAGATCGTCGCCGCGAGCGGCTGGGGACTGTATAAGTCCAAGTACGCAGAACACGCGATCCCCGACTTCTACGACAACGTCGACCTGACCCGCAACAGGGCGAAATGGGACTTCTCTCTCTTCCGCCCGGGCGTCATCGTGCTCGCCCTCGGCACCAACGACTTTTCTTATCTCGCCGATCTCTCGGCGGACGACCGCGCCCGTGAGCTCGACGCGCTTCGCGATCATTTCGTCGCTTTCACGCGGCGTTTGCTTGAGCAGGGCGCGTCGGTCGTCTTGCTGTACGGCTTCAGCGGCTCCGACAAGCAGCGGGATCTCCCCGCCTTGATCGAAAGGGTTTGGCGCGCCGTCGATTCCCCTCGTCTCCACGCCTTGCAGGTTCCGGACGCTCACGGCATAAACGACATTGCCGCCGGTCACCCGGGCAAGCGGACGCACCGCCTTGCGGCGCGGTACCTGACCCGCTTGATCCGATCGATCGACGATTGAAATCATCGTATATGAGCGCATCTTGCGCTCATTTTTCTTTTTCTCTTTACAAATCGTGGGCGTGCAGAGTATAATTGCCTTATGGAACAAAGCAAACTTCGCAAGTTCTTTTTATCCCCGTGGTTCTTGATCGCGGCGCAGATCGTCTCGCTCGGAGCGGTGGTCGCCGCCGCGGCTTTTTATACCTATGCGAACGTGATCGTCTACCGTCTGTGGAAGATCGCCTTGATCGACCTGACGTTCGTATTCTGTTCGGGCGCGATGCTCGCCGTCACCTTCTTGCAGAAGGAACCAGAGGCGAAAGCCGTATATCTTTTGATCCCTTTCCTCGTCGGCGCGGGGATCTTCGCAGTGCTCTTTTTCGGCGTGCAGGCGATCCTGAACCTTTTTGTCAATCGCACGATCTCCTGTCTCGTCGGCACCTCTCTGCCTCTTGCGTTTGTCGTAGCGTGCGTGGTCGCGCAGGACGTTTTCGCGGTCAAACGGAACGGCAAAGTCTTTCTCGCCGTCGGCGCAACTCTGGCGATTGCCGTCTACGTCGGCGCGCTCTTTTTGTCGCTTTTGATCCTGCCGCACGGCTGGGCGTTCAAGAGTTTCTCCAAGGTGACGCACGAGTTTGAATCTGCTTCCGCTGAGACCTATCAAATCACCGCAGCCGACCGCAACGCGGGGAAGACGTGGCTGACCGAGAGTCTCATCGGGGCAACGCCCGCCTTTGATTTTCGCTTGGGCGGGGAACTGTTCTCGGAGCACCTTGCCGATTATAGCGCGCACACCGTGACGAACGAGACGAGCGAGCAGGGCGACGTCGTGCTGACTCGCACCTATACCCACACTTCGGGAGTGGAAGCCCGCGTGGAAGGGCGCTACTATGACGAGACCGCCACCGTAGAATGGACGGTGTACGTCACCAATCGCGGCGCAGAGCGGAGTGAGATCCTCTCCGATCTGTATGCCTTGGACGGCTCTCTCCCCGTCGCCGATCCGACCCTGTATTTCAGCGGCGGCAGCGCCGAGGCGAACGACGACTACGCACTCTATTCGCGTACCCTCGGGGCGCGCGGCTTGACCTTCGACACCGTGAAGGGCAGGACCTCGATGCTGTATCTCCCCTTCTTCAATCTGATGGGGGAGAATGGCGGCGCCACGGTCGGGATCGGTTGGTCGGGTCAATGGACGGCGACCTTCTCGGGCGGAAACGATACGCACGTTCGCGTGGGACAGAGTGTCCTCGAGGGCTATCTCGATCCGGGCGAAACGGTCAGGACGCCGCTCGTGTCGCTGTGTCTGTACGAAGGCAACACCCCCTTGAAGGGCTTCAATAATTTCCGCGCGGATATTCGTCGCGGTCTCGGCACGGACAGAAGCGCGAATACCTTGATGTTCGCGGGCGCCGAGGGGCAGGACGACACGTCGCGGGCGAATGCCGCGGGCACCCGGGGCTACGTCGAGGCGCTTGCCGCGGCGGGCGT
>JAFZZX010000032.1 GCA_017615515.1 Clostridia bacterium | reverse complement strand
GTTTGGAAGAGGACGAGAATCACGCGCTCGCCGCCAAGTATTTCGAGGGCGGCTTCGGCGGTATGGTCTGCTTCGGCGTGAAAGGCGGCAGGGCGAAGGCGGCGGATTTCATTCGCAACCTCGGCTTTATCCGTCAATTGACTCACATCGCGGACAGCCGCACCTGCGTGCTGCATCCCGCGTCCACGACCCATCGCCAGCTGTCCGACGCAGAGCTGATCGATTGCGGTATCAGCGAGGATTTCATCCGTATGTCCGTCGGCTTGGAGAGTGCGGAGGACATCTACGCCGACATCGAACAGTCCCTCGCGAAGTAACTAAGGAGAACCTATGCCGATCGTCATTCCCAAGGCGTTGCCCGCCTATAAAGTGCTATCCGAAGAAAATATCTTCGTGATGGGAGACGTCCGCGCCGAAACGCAGGATATTCGCCCCATCGAGATCGCGATCGTGAATCTGATGCCGACCAAGATCGAGACCGAGACCCAGCTGCTGCGTTTGGTCTCCAATTCTCCTTTGCAGGTCAAGGTCACGCTGATCAAGACGGACAGCTATACGCCGACGCACGTTTCCGGCGCGCATCTTTCGCGCTTTTACAAGACCTTTGAAGAGGTGCGCGAGCGCCGTTTCGACGGCCTCATCATCACGGGCGCCCCGGTCGAGACCCTCGAGTTCGAAGAGGTCAAATACTGGAAGGAACTGACCGAGATTATGGATTGGGCGGATCGCGCCGTGACCTCGACCCTCTTCATCTGTTGGGGCGCGCAAGCGGGACTTTACTATCATTACGGCGTTAAGAAGCGTCTTCTGCCGAAAAAACTCTTCGGGATTTATCCGAACCAAGCCGTCAATCCTTTCGATCCGCTTTTGAAAGGGCTCGACGACGTATTCAATATCCCGATGAGCCGTCATACCGAGATCGATCAGGCGGCGGCACAGGCGGTACCCGAGCTCGAGGTGCTTGCGCGCGGTAAGGACTGCGGTATCTCGATCCTGAAGAGCCGCGACGACCGCAAGATATTCCTGACGGGTCACTCCGAGTACGATCGCGACACCCTCTATAAGGAATACACGCGCGACCTCGACCAAGGCAAGCCGATCGAGCCGCCCGTCAACTATTTCACCGACCGCGGTGACGCGGTGAACGTCAGTTGGAAGAGCACGGCGAACCTGATCTTCTACAACTGGCTGAACTATTACGTCTACCAGGTCACCCCGTACGACATCGATGCATAGAGTCGCGGTCATAGTCAACGCCTATTGGCGCGGTGGGGACGAATGCGCGGAGATGATCTCCGATTGTCTCAAGCGGCGCGGCGTTTCCTCGCCGATCTATCGCGCCTTTGAGGTCGACGTCAATGAAGACAGGGGACGATTCAACCCTTATGACTTTGACGCCGCCGTTTTTTATGACAAGGACGATCATCTGGCGCGCCACCTCGAATCGCGAGGCGTGCGCCTTTTTAACACGGCGGAGAGCATTCGTCTCGCAGACGACAAGATGCTGACCCACCTTGCGCTCGAGTCGCACGTTCGTCAACCGCACACGATCTCCTCGCCCCTCTATTTTGCGGGCGAAGACGATCCCGATTTTTTGAAGTTTATCGAGGAGCAACTCGGCTACCCCGTCGTCGTTAAGAAGTGCTACGGCGCCTTCGGGCGGCAGGTCTTCCTTGCGAAGAACAGGGAGGAGCTCAAGCGCTTGCGTGCCGAATTGATCCGCGAACCGCATCTTTATCAAAAATACATCAACTGCTGTTCGATGGATATCCGCGTGATCACGATCGGAGGCAAGGCGGTCTGCGCGATGCGGCGTCGCGCTACGACCCCGGGAGAGTTTCGCGCGAATGCGGAGCTCGGTGGCGTCGGCGAGCCGCTCAAATTGGACCCCTCGCTCGTAAAGATCGCGGAGAAAGCCTCGCAAGTTCTCGGGCTCGAGTACGCGGGGGTCGACCTGATGTGGGACGAGGAAGGTTACCTCGTGACCGAAGTCAATTCCAACGCACACTTTAAGTTGATCCGCAGCGTCACGGGCGTTCCCGTGGAGGAACTGTACGCCGATTACATCGTTTCCGAACTCGAGAAAGGAGATCATATATGAAGGATAAAGACAGCATCGCTCCCGAAATGGACGTGACCGACTATACCGATCCGCAATGCCCCTTCTGCACCGACGCCTACAAGACGGACGTCGTGAAGCCGATCGACGTCAGACGTGTGATCGAGAAATTGGACGAGCATCTCGCGCGTAACGATTACGCCGCGGCGGAGCGTCACTTGAAGTATTGGGAAGCGGAAGCGCGGCAGGGGAACGACAAGCGCGGCGAATTCTCCCTCGCCGAAGAACTGATGGGGCTGTATCGCAAGCTCGGCAGGAAAGAGGAAGCGATCTCCTACGCCGAGAAGGCGGTGCACTACATCGACCTCACCGAGATTGCGGGGAGCGTCGGCGCGGCGACCGCACTTCTCAACGCCGCCACCGTCTACAAGGCGTTCGGCATGGCGGAGCGGAGCGTCCCCCTCTTCACGGAGGCGCAAAAGATCTACGAAGAGAAACTGCCCGCAGGCGATAGCCGCCTCGCGGGGCTTTACAATAACTTCGCGCTCGCGCTCACCGACCTTGCGCGTTACGACGAGGCGCGCGCTCTGTATGAAAAGGCGCTCGCGATCATCTCGAAGACCGAGGACGGCGAGCCCGAGCAGGCGATCACCGAGCTGAACCTCGCGTCCCTTGCCGAGGCGCAATACGGACTTGAAGAGGCGGAAAAGGAGATCGAAGAGCACCTTGACCGCGCGGAGAAACTCTTGAAAACGCCGGGGCTTGCCCGCAACGGCAACTACGCCTTCGTCGCGGAGAAATGCGCGCCCGTCTTCGGCTATTACGGCTGGTTCGGCGTGGAAGCGGAACTCAAGGCGGAAGCGGAAAGGATCTACGGGGGAAACCGATGAAAGGATTGGAGATCGCGGAAAAATACTATCTTACCTACGGCGCGCCGATGATGCACGACCTCTTTCCCGAATTGGAAGGGATCGTCGCGGCGGGATTGGTCGGCAGCGGGTCGGAGTGTATGGGCTACGACGACGAGATCTCGCGCGATCACGATTTCGAGCCGGGGTTCGTGCTGTTTTTGCCGCCCGAAGAGGTCGTGGATCGCTCCCTCGCCTTCAAGTTGGAACGCGCCTACGCCAAGCTCCCCGACGAGTTTATGGGACTGAAACGCAATCGCGACGTGTCCTACGATACGGGCAGGCACGGCGTCGTGCGCGCGGCGGACTTTTTCCGCTCCAAGGTCGGCGATCCCGATGGCGATCTGTCCCTTGAGAAGTGGCTGACGATCCCCGAACATTACCTTTTGGAAGCGACGAACGGCAAGATCTTTCGCGACGACCTCGGTATCGTGACCGACGTTAGGAAGAAGCTTGCCTATTTCCCCGAAGACGTCCGCTTGAAGAAGCTCGCGGGCGCGTTGATGCTCGCCGAACAGGCGTCGAACCACAATTACGAGAGGCTTCTCTCTCGCGAGGACAGGGCGGGGGCGCAACTCGCGATCGGCGAGTACGTCCGCGAGGTGATCTCGGTGATCTTCCTTTTGGCTCGCCGCTATAAACCTTTCTACAAGTGGCAATTCCGCGCCCTCGACGATCTGCCCGCCTATGCGCCCTTGATCGAGGATCTCGAGAGTCTCCTGTCCACGGGCAACAGCGTCGGCGAAGCGATCGAGAAACGAAGCCGCATTCGCCGCATCAACGCCGCGCTCGGCGAGGCGATCCGCGCGGAGGGC
>JAFZZX010000031.1 GCA_017615515.1 Clostridia bacterium | reverse complement strand
GACTTTATCATTAACTTTATGATATATCAAAAAAGGAGGATAAAACCGACTATGAGATTCAAAAGAGTATTGCTCGCCGTGCTTTCGATCTTCACGATTGTACTGTTTTTCGGAATGATGCCCTCGTGCAACAATTCGCCGCCCCCTACCGAGCCGTCGGGGGATCCGGGATCCGCAACCAAGTCGGGGCCGAAGTTCGTAGCGCACAAAGGTTACAGCCAAAACTGCGTTGAGAATACGGAAAAGGCGTTCCGCGCAGCGGCAGCTCTCGGGTTCTACGGCATAGAGACCGACATTCGCAAGACCAAGGACGGCTATTTTGTATGTAATCACGACGCGACGGTCGAATACGCGGACGAATCGAAGAAGATCTCGATGACCGATCGCGCCGACCTGCTCTCTCAGCCTATCAAAAACGATAAAAACGATCCCGCTGCCTGCCTCTGCACCTTCGAGAAGTATCTCAAAGCGTGCAAAGACGGGAACAAAATCGCGGTCATCGAACTGAAAGACTACGTTAACGACGTCGACGCGAGAAAGATCCTCGAGATCATCGACGCGGAGTACGATCGCAACAAGGTCACCTTTATTTCCTTCGTCTATCTTTCCCTGAAAAGCATACAGAAGGAAGATCCGTCCATTCCGCTCCAATTCCTGCTCGACAAGAATAACGCCGAACTCGTCGATCGCTGTATTCGCGACGAGATCTCGATCGACGTCAAATACACCTTGCTGACGGAAGAAATGGTACAAGCCTTTCATGACGCGGGGCTGACCGTCAACGTATGGACCGTAAACGACGAATCCATTCTCCAAACCGCTTACCAAATGGGCGTTGATTACGTCACGACCGACGTATTTTACGAAGAGTAAAGCAAGTGCACCCTTTCCTCTTATAACCTTTTTACGGAAACGATGGTTGAACCATCGTTTTTCTCTTGATACGCGATCCGATGCGACCACCCGCACGGCGGTTGAAAAGGCAAGACCTTTCGTGATCATCCTTCCCATCGTTTTTACCTGCGCACGCGCAAAAAAAGATTTGGCAACAACCACTATATGTGGTATAATAGCGAAGACGTACACCACTACGGATCGGAGGAAAAGAGGATTCATGAAGAAGAAAATATGGATCGTTGCGGCAGCTCTCCTCGGCGCTTGCCTGCTCGCCCTGCTCGTGCTATTGGGCATCTACATCTTCTCTCCTCGTTCGGAAGTGAAATACGTCGCGCATATGGGCTATAGCGCGCAATACGTTGGCAATACCGCAGAGGCATTTCAAGCGGCGGCGGGTCTCGGATTTTACGGCATCGAAACGGACGTTCGCGAGACCAAGGACGGCGTATTCGTCTGCCATCACGACGCGGAAGCGATTTTGGCGGACGGCACCAAAAAAGAGGTCTCTGATTCCACCTTTGCAGAACTCACCGCCACGCAACTGAAAACGAAGAAAACCAATCAACCGTTTGACCTTTGCACCTTCGAAACCTATCTCGATATTTGCAAAAGCGGCGGCAAGGTCGCGGTCATTGAGTTGAAAGAGGTCTGCAACGAAGAGAAACTCGGTCGCATCCTCGACCTCGTCGACCTGCACTACGACAGAAAGAAGGTCACCTTCATCGCCTTTGACTTCGTCAACCTGACGAGATTGCGCGCGATCGACCCGACGCTGAGCCTGCAATATTTGTCCGAAACCAAAGACGACCCCTGCTTTGCGGACTGTTTGGAACAAAAGATCTCGATCGACGTCAAACAAAACGTCCTGACCAAAAAGTTGGTCAAGGACTTCCATAACGCGGGTCTCTCCGTCAACGTGTGGACGGTCAACCGCAAATACGATCTCAACATCGTCCGCATCAAGGGGGTGGACTATGTTACGACAGATAATTTCTACGAGGAAGAAAAGAAATAATATGAAAATCATCATTGCGAAAGACTACGAAGAACTCAGCGAAAAAGCCTTCGAGATCATGAGAGGCGTACTCGAGAATCCGAACGCGGTGCTCGGACTTGCGACGGGATCGACCCCGCTCGGGCTCTATCGAAAAATGGTCGCCGACCACCTCGAAAACGGCACGAGTTACAAGGGCGTGCGCGCGGTAAACCTGGACGAATATGCGGGGCTCGCTCCGACGAACGACCAGAGCTATCGCTACTTTATGCGAAGCAACCTTTTCGACAAGATCGACATCGACCTAAACAACACCTACATCGAGAATGGCCTCGCCGAGGACGAAGCGGCGGAATGCGCCCGCTACAACGCGATCCTCGCCGCCCTACCGCGCGACATTCAACTCCTCGGCATCGGAGCGAACGGACATATCGCTTTCAACGAACCGGGTACGCCGTTCAACTCGGAGACCCACGTCGTGGCGCTCACGGAGAATACGATCGAGATGAACGCCCGTTTCTTCAAGACGAAGGACGAAGTGCCCCGCCGCGCCTTCACGATGGGCATAAAGAACATCACGGACGCGAGGAAAGTGCTGATCCTCGCCTGCGGCGCGAACAAGGCGAAGGCGGTCTACGGACTGGTCAAGGGCGAGGTGACGGAAGATTTGCCCGCAAGCATATTGCAAAAACACGACGACTGCATTTTGATCGCCGACAGCGATGCGGCGGCTTTGATTGGAGAATAATACTATGAAACTGAACAACATTTGGGGCTACGGACAATTATTCGCGTTTTCCGGCTTGGAAGGACTGACGCGCTATTACGACGATTTCGTCGGGACGCTGACTTGGAAAAAGGGTGAGATCCGATTTGAACTCAGAGAATGGGTCA
Organism: Clostridia bacterium; assembly: GCA_017615515.1. Classification (GTDB taxonomy): domain Bacteria; phylum Bacillota; class Clostridia; order Christensenellales; family CAG-1252; genus CAG-1252. Next base: position 2,082 of record JAFZZX010000031.1, on the reverse strand, counting down.
AGATCGCCTTCCCTCTCGCGGGCAAGGTGCGTTTCCGCGCCATCACCGGCGATATGATCGACGCGGAGACCGAGCAAGGGGACTTCTTCCTCACCTTCGTGAGCGAAGACTCGCTGATCGGCTACGTGCCCGAAATGCCGGTTTTGAAGGGAGAAAAGGGGCTTAAGCATCACACAAGCTGGGGACTCGACGTCTACACCACGAAGTTTGACGCGATCGCCGTCGCCGCCGAAAAGACCGAACGCGGCTACAAGATCGCGATCTACCATGCCTTCTCGATCGAAGGTGCGCGCGCCGGAGTCAAAGAAACGCTGAAAAATGCCGATCCCGAAGCGCTGAAGACGGCGAGATACGCCTATTTCGAGAAGATGCCCAAATGCAAAGATCGCCGTTACGAACAGCTCTACTACAAGGCTTTGTCCGTAAACAAGGTCAACGTGCATTCCCCGCAAGGGACCATTCCCTGCCGCTGGACGACGCCGAACCGCGTGCCGCACCGCCATATGTGGCTGTGGGACAGCGTATTCCACTCGCTCGCGATGGTGAACTATAATCCCGAAATGGCAAAAGACGCTCTGCGCGCCGTGCTGGAGCAGGCGCACCCAGACGGATTCATTCCTCACCTGATGGCTCCGAACGAATGCTCGGACGTAACGCAACCGCAAGTGCTCGCTTGGGGCGTGTGGACCATCTACAAAAAGACGGGCGATCGCGCCTTCCTTGCACAATACACCGACGTCCTCGAGAAGTATCTGACGTGGGATCTGGAGCATAGGGACAACAACGGAAACGGACTACTCGAATGGCTGACCGAGCCCGATCAGCCCAACTGCAAATGCGGCGAATCGGGACTGGATAACAGCCCGCGCTTCGACTTCGACTACGAAATGGACGCGATCGACTTCTCCGCTTTCGCCGTACACGACGCGCATTACCTTTCGCTGATCTTCGCGGAGCTCGGCGACAATGCTCGCGCCGAAAAGTGGCAACGCAGCGCCGACGAGATGAAGGATAGGATCAACGCCGAACTGTGGGACGAAGAAACGGGCGCATATTACGACAAATTGTTCTCGGGTGAATTGACCCGCGTTCTGTCGCCGCTCAGCTTCTTCCCGCTTTTTGCGGGCATCCCCTCGGCGGAGCAAGCGAAACGCATGGTAAAGCTCCTGACCGATCCCACCAAACTATGGACGCCCATTCCGCTCGCCTCGATCTCGCAGGATCATCCTGCTTTCTCAACCGATATGTGGCGTGGCGGCGTATGGCTGAACCTAAACTATTTCATCATCAAGGGACTGCAAGACTACGGCTACGACGCTCTCGCGGAAGAACTCAGAGAAAAGACCCTTGCCGTCGTAAAGAAATGGTACAAAAAGACCGGCACGATCTTCGAGTTTTACGACCCCTTGGATAAGACCATTCCCTATCGTTGCGAGAGAAAAGGCAAACAGCCTCGCGTTCCCGATTGGCGCAAACAATGGCACTCGATCGTGGACTTCAACTGGTCTTCCTGCTTCACGCTACTGTTTATTCAGCAAGATTTTTGACGATTTTCAATCGTCAAAAATCTGCGCGTTAGCGCTAAAGCGAGCGAAGCCGAGCGTCTCATTTTAATCGTCAAAGATCTGCGCGTTAGCGCTAGAGCGAGCGAAGCCGAGCGTCTCTTTAATCGTCAATAATCTGCGCGTTAGCGCTAGAGCGAGCGAAGCCGAGCGTTTCTTTAATCGTCAAAAATCTGCGCGTTAGCGCTAGAGCGAGCGAAGCCGAGCGTCTCTCTAATCGTCAAAAATCTACCAAAGTAAAACGTAACGTAAGGCTTTTCCTTCGTCGAGCGGCGGCTCTCATAAATAATGCCGCATCATACGCCGCCGATCACGCCGTTTTGGATAAACTCATTCAGAAGCGACGTCTTCGGGATCGTCATATTCGGTATATCCGATACCTCTTTAAGCACTTCACGAATATTGTCCGTCCACTTGCTCGGATAGGCGTCGAGCGCGTTGCCGAGACAGCGCTTATAGACCAAGAGTTCGTAGTCGTAAACGCTGTCGACCGTATAGCTCGCGCGATGCACGTAGGGAT
>JAFZZX010000030.1 GCA_017615515.1 Clostridia bacterium | reverse complement strand
GGGTGCCGGAAAGGCTCGCTTCCTCTACCGCATAAGAATGATTCTGCGACGTGATCGCGATCCGTCCGGTCGTGATGTCGCGAACGGGATGATTGCCGCCGCGATGTCCGAATTTCAGTTTATACGTTTTCGCGCCGTAAGCAAGCGATAATATCTGATGTCCGAGGCAAATACCGAAGATCGGATAGGCGCCGAGCAATTGCCGAACCGTTTCGATGGTCTCGGGTACATCGGTCGGGTCGCCGGGTCCATTCGACAAAAAGACGCCGTCCGGGGCAAGCGCCCGAATCGCGTCCGCGGACGTATCCCACGGCACGACGGTGACAGAGCATCCGCGCGCATTCAAAGACCGCACGATATTCTCTTTCATACCGCAATCGATCGCGACGACGCGGCAACGCCGATCCTTAACTTCGTACACTTCGATCTCTTTGCGCGAAACACGGGATACCTGATCGGTACGAAGGGGCGTGGCGGAGAGGCGTGAAAGACCTTCCTCAAGCGGCGTATCCGCATCGGTCAAAAGCACCTTACACGATCCATAGTCGCGGATCATGCGAGTGATCTCGCGAGTATCGACGTCCGAAATGCCGACGATGCCGTACTTCTTCATCACTTCTGACAGAGTGGCAACGCTGCGAAAATTCGAAGGCTCGTCGTTGTATTCGCGCACGATCATCGCGCCGATGGTCGGCACGGCTGTCTCGTAATCGTCCGCCGCCATCCCGTAATTGCCGATCAAAGGATAGGTCATCACGACCGCTTGTCCCGTGTATGAGGGATCGGAAAGAATCTCCTGATACCCGACGGGAGAGGTGTTGAAAACGAGCTCGAGCACCGCGTCGCCGCTCGCGCCGAAGGAACGCCCGAGAAATGTGCGCCCGGACTCCGTAATGATCTGTTTATCGGGTTTCGCCGACATAACTCCGCCTCAAAAACCTACCTTTTGGTTGCCGCGGCGACGAACTTCACGAAGAGGGGATGCGGTTTATTCGGGCGGGACTTGAATTCGGGATGGAACTGGACGCCGACGTAGAAATCGCGATCGGTGAGCTCCACCGTCTCCACGATATGCCCCGAGGGGGACGTGCCGCTGAGGGTCAAGCCGCCCTGTTCGAACGCCGCTTTATAGTCGTTATTGAACTCGTATCTGTGGCGATGGCGCTCCTTGATCAGGTCTTCGCCGTAGCAAGCGTGCATCGTGGTGCCCGTCTTCACCTTACAAGGATAGGCGCCGAGACGCATCGTGCCGCCCTTGATCACGCCGTGCTGATCGGGCATCAGGTCGATAACGAGATGACCGCTCTTTTCATTGAACTCACGGCTGTTGGCGTCCGCGTAGCCGAGGACGTGACGGGCGTATTCGATCACGCAGATCTGCATGCCGAGACAGATGCCGAAATAGGGGAGCCTGTGCTCGCGCGCATATTTGCAAGCGGTGATCATCCCTTCGATGCCCCGATCGCCGAAGCCGCCGGGAACGAGAATACCCGCGCAGTCCTTGAAGGTCTCCGCCGCGTTCTCCTCGGTCAGCTTATCGCTCTCCACCCACTTGATCTTGACCTTTTTACCGACGACGAAACTCGCGTGATTCAGCGACTCGACGATCGAGAGGTAGGAGTCGTGGAGCTTGACGTACTTGCCGACCAAAGCAATCTGCACTTCGCCCTTCCTCTCGCGCACCGAATCCACCATATTCTGCCAATCGCGCATATCCGCCTTTGGCAGAGAGAGTCCGAGTTCGCGCAGGACGACGTCGTCCATGCCCTCGTTATGCAACATCACGGGCACTTCGTACAAGCAGTCCAACGTGGTATTCGAGATCACGCAGTCTTCCGCGACGTTGCAGAACATACTGATCTTCTTGCGGATCTCCTTGCCGACGTCCTTATCCGAACGCGCGACGATGATGTCGGGATGGATACCCATCGCCTGGAGCTCCTTGACCGAGTGCTGGGTCGGCTTGGACTTGAACTCGTCCGAACCCGAGATATACGGCACCAAGCAGACGTGGATAAACAGGCAGTTTCTTCTGCCCACTTCGAGTGACAATTGGCGGATCGCCTCGAGGAAGGGCTGGGACTCGATGTCGCCGATCGTGCCGCCGATCTCGGTGATGAGGACGTCCGCTTCGGTAACCTCGGCGTTCTTCTTGATGAAGGCTTTGATCTCGTTCGTAACGTGCGGAATGATCTGCACCGTCTCGCCGAGATATTCGCCGTTCCTCTCCTTATTGAGGACGTTCCAATAGACCTTGCCCGAGGTCAGGTTCGAGTACTTCGTGAGGTTCTCGTCGATGAAACGCTCGTAGTGTCCGAGGTCGAGATCGGTCTCCGCGCCGTCTTCCGTCACGAAGACTTCGCCGTGTTGATACGGACTCATCGTGCCGGGATCCACGTTCATATAGGGGTCGAGCTTCTGCGCCGCGACCTTTAAGCCTCTGAGTTTTAAGAGTCTGCCGAGAGACGCCGCCACGATCCCTTTGCCGAGACCCGATACCACGCCGCCTGTAACGAATATGTATTTCATACTTTACCTCACTTTGGGTTATTCCCACTCTACCGTTGCGGGCGGTTTGCTCGTAACGTCGTATACCACTCTGTTGATCCCTCTGACTTCCGACGTGATGCGACAACTCGCTTTCTCGATGACGTCGAAGGGGATCCTCGTCCAATCCGCCGTCATGAAGTCGTCCGTCGTGACCGCACGCAAGGCGAGCACGTATCCGTAACTCCTCGCGTCGCCCATCACGCCCACACTCCTCGTATCCGTGAGAACCGCGAAGTATTGATTGGGCGGAGTGTCCATCGCCGCGGCGATCTCTTCTCGAAAGATCGCGTCCGCTTCGCGCAAGAGGTCGGCTTTCTCCTTGGTGATCTCGCCGATGATCCTGACGGCAAGTCCCGGTCCGGGGAAAGGCTGACGCCACACGAGATCCGGCGGAAGCCCGAGTTTCAAGCCGACTTCACGCACTTCGTCCTTGAATAGGTCGCGCAAGGGCTCGACGATCTCTTCGAAGTCGATGACCGACGGCAGTCCGCCGACGTTGTGGTGGCTCTTGATCGTGCCGGCGACTCCTTTGCCACTCTCGATGACGTCGGGATAGATCGTGCCTTGGCAGAGGTAATCCACCTTGCCGAGGACGCGTCCCTGCTCCTCGAAGACGCGAATAAACTCCTCGCCGATGATCTTTCTCTTCCTCTCGGGTTCGGTCACGCCCGCAAGGCGCGCGAGGAACCTGTCTTCCGCGTCCACGCGGATCAGATTCATACCGAACTTCCCGCGGAAGGTCTTTTCCACGAGGTCTCCCTCGCCCTTTCTGAGAAGTCCGTGATCCACGAACACGCAGGTCAGATGGTCGCCGACCGCGCGGTGCATGAGAGCCGCCGCCACCGAACTGTCCACACCGCCCGAGAGCGCGAGCAAGACTTTTTTACCCGCGCACTTCTCGCGATATTTTCCTACCGAGTCCTCTATAAAACTCTCCATATTCCAGTCCGCATGGCAATGGCAGACCTCGAAAATGAAGTTCTCCAGCATCTGGTTGCCGAAAGCGGTATGCGTGACTTCGGGATGGAACTGCACGCCGTAGAGTTTCTTTTCTTCCGAGGCGACCGCCGCCGTGGGGCACTTGTCCGTCGTGGCGATCACGGTGAATCCTGCGGGCACTTCCGAGACGAAATCACGATGGCTCATC
>JAFZZX010000029.1 GCA_017615515.1 Clostridia bacterium | reverse complement strand
CGATGAATCCGTAGAGGGTCAAGCAGACGCCGCCCATTACGCAGCTCGGGATCGTGCGGAGAAGCGCCATGATCGGGCTGAGGAAGGACAGAACGATGCACATGATCGCCGCGACGAAGATCGAGCGGACCGAAGCGTTCTTGGTGATCGCCACGCAACCGACGGATTCGCCGTAGGTGGTGTTCGGGCAGATACCGAAGATCGTACCCGCGATGGAACCGACGCCGTCGCCGAGGAGGGTCTTCTCGAGTCCGGGCTCGCCTTCGACGAGGTCACGGCCGATGATGGAACCGAGGTTCTTATGATCCGCGATGTGCTCCGCGAAGACCACGAGAGCCACGGGGATGAACGCGATGGCGACTTCCGCGACGCCCGCACCGTTCAGGAGTTGAGCACCTTCGATGCCCGCCTCACCGTTGACCATTTCTTTGATCGCCTCGATCAAGCCGAAGTGCGGATAGTTCAGGAAGGCGGTGATACCCGTGAACTTGCCGTCCACGACGAAGTTCTCAACGATCGGAGTCCAGTTCACGATCTTGAGGTAGTCGACGTCGCAAGCATAGCCGAAGATCGAGAAGAACGCCGCGCAAGCATAGCCCGCACCGATACCGATGATGAAGGGGATGAGCTTCATCGTCTTGAACTTCTTTTGCGAAGAGCAGATGACGATCGTGATGAAAGCGACGAGACCGCAGAGCAGACCGATGAGGTTGTAGGCCGCGTGAACGGTGGCGCCGCTCGCCTTGACGATGTCGCCCATCGCGGAGCCCGCAAGGGACAGACCGATCAGAGCGACCGTCGGCCCGATGATGACCGGGGGCATCAGCTTGCTGACCCATTTGGTACCCGCGAAGTGGATCACGATGGCGATCACGACGTACACGAGACCCGCAAAGATCGAACCGACCAGGACACCGCAGTATCCGAAGGTCGTGGCAACGAACAACGAACTCAAGAACGCGAAGGAGCTGCCGAGGAACACCGGGCTCTTAAACTTCGTGAAGAGCAGATAAACGATCGTGCCGACACCCGCGCCGAGGATCGCCGCAGGGATTTGCGCCGGCAAGCCGATGATAGTCGGCACCGCGATGGTCGCCGCCAAGATGGCGAGGACCTGCTGGAAGGCGAAGACGATCAGTTTACTGAACTGAGGCTTGTCTTCAACGTCATAGATAAGTCCGTTTTTGTTCATATGAATACCTCCATAATATAGTCTATAAAAAGAAAATGCCTCATCGGCGCGGAGCACGACAAGGTCATAAGCAAAAAGTATTCACCCGAATCTTGTCGATATCTCGTATCGCCCTTAAAGATTTCTATCACGCTAATGATACCATAGAGCGGATAACCCGTCAACTGTTTTACACGAATAAACGACACTTTTTTTCATCTTTTTTTCGCGCGGAGGATCCCCCACGAAAAACGGCCTTTCGGACGCCCTTTTTCGGAGATAAAAAAGAGCGACGATGGGGTTGCCACGTCGCAAGAAAAAAGGGGCTTAGTTAAAATGCGGAATAGAAAAAGCCTTTCAAGCGATCGCGATCGGCGATCATTCAAAGGGTCTGATGCGATAGACCGCGCCGATCGAACGGGCGATCTCGGCACAACTTGCCTCTTCATCCGCCGTGAGGGTGGTCGCAACGGTGGAGAGCACGACTTTCGGCACGTACTTCGTGCAATCCTTCGCAAAGGATAACAGAGCGGCGTAAGACCCCGCACCGAACTTCGGGCGGACTTCCTGCATATAGCGCTCTTCGGACGGGGTATTCAGACTGATGGAGACCACGTCGATGAGCCCCGCGAGTTCGGGCGCGATCCGACGCCCGTTGACGAGGTCGCCGAGACCGTTGGTATTGATACGGATCGGCTTGTGATAACGTTCTTTGACGAAAGCGGCGATCTCCTTGAGCGCGTCCAACCGTTCGGTCGGCTCGCCGAAGCCGCAAAAAACGACCTCTTCGTATTTGTCCATATTGCGGAGCGCAAACTCTGCCTTGACCTCTTCAACTGTCGGCTCTTTGTCAAGCCACAGGCGATCGGAGCGCCCTACCTTATCCGTCGTATTGCGAAGACAAAAGACGCAAGCGCAGGGGCAACGATTGGTCAAGTTTACGTAGATGCCGTTATGTACTTCATATAATATATCGTTTCTCATATAGAATCCTTATAGAAAGATATGTCCTTTCTCCGCCAAAGCGGACGCCGCTCTTTCAAGGTCGCGTTCCTTGACGAGAAGATAGTCGGTATTATAGGTAGAAAGCGCAAAAAGCGGAATCTCAGCGGCGGCAAGGATCCCCGACAGCTCGGAAAGCACGCCGACGAGAGAGAAATCCAATTGTCCCTCAACCATAATGGCGCGCCAACCGTCCTCGCGGACGATATATCCCGTCGGCAACAGATCGGTCTCAGCAACGAGGGATATCTCGCCGACAGCGGACGAGAGTGAGAAAAAGCCCGTCAGTCCCTCGGGCACCTTCTCGTATTTCGCGACGGTCAGTCGATACGGCAGTTTCCGCAGTTGCATTTTGCTCCTTCTATAAGAGCAGAGAGAATCGAATGCTTCTCTCTGCCCGCTTGCACTAGGTTGTCGAGATCCGATTACTTAAGGATCGGACCCGCCTTGACGAGGGCTTCGCCCTTCTCGTTGGTCGTGTACTTCTGGAAGTTCTTGACGAAGCGAGCCGCCAGGTCTTCCGCCTTAGCGGTCCATTGCGCCGCGTCGGCGTAGGTGTCGCGAGGATCGAGGATCTTCGGATCGACGCCGGGGAGCTCGGTCGGGACTTCGAGATTGAAGTACGGGATCTTCTTGGTGGGAGCCTTGTTGATGTCGCCGGACAGGATCGCGTCGATGATGCCGCGGGTATCCTTGATCGAGATACGCTTGCCGGTGCCGTTCCAACCGGTATTCACGAGGTACGCCTTCGCGCCACTCTTCTCCATCTTCTTAACGAGCTCTTCGGCATACTTGGTCGGATGGAGCTCAAGGAACGCCTGCCCGAAGCAAGCGGAGAAAGTCGGGGTGGGCTCGGTCACGCCGCGCTCGGTACCCGCGAGCTTCGCGGTGAAGCCGGACAGGAAGTAATATTGGGTCTGTTCGGGGGTCAGGATCGAGACGGGAGGCAACACGCCGAACGCGTCTGCGGAAAGGAAGATCACGCTCTTCGCCGCGGGAGCGCTGGAGATCGGGCGAACGATATTCTTGATATGGCTGATCGGATAGGACACGCGGGTGTTCTCGGTCACGGACTTATCCGCGAAGTCGATTTTGCCGTCCGCGTCGAGGGTCACGTTCTCCAAAAGAGCGTTCTTCTTGATCGCATTGTAGATGTCGGGCTCGGAATCCTTGTCGAGGTTGATGACCTTCGCGTAGCAACCGCCCTCGAAGTTGAAGACACCGTTGTCGT
>JAFZZX010000028.1 GCA_017615515.1 Clostridia bacterium | reverse complement strand
CCTTTTCTGAAAATACCGGAAGGGAGAAGGTGAAGCGCGAACTTGCCGAATTCGTTGATCACGGTGTGTCCCGCGTTGCCGCCGCCTTGATAGCGCACCACCACGTCGTAGTCCGACGTAATGAGATCCACCATTCTGCCCTTGCCTTCGTCACCCCAGTCGATGCCGACGATCACACAATCCTTTTCCATCGTTTAATCCTCGTATTTTGCGATGATCCTCTTTGCGAGTTCCACCTTTTCCAGGCGGGTGTCCATCGCCATTTTTTCCATTTCCCGATGCGCCTCTTCTTCGGAAAGACCGAGCTTCTCGATGAGGAGACATTTCGCGCGATTCACGAGACGGAGATCCGCGAGGCTCTTTTTCAGTCTGTCGTTCTCGCTGATAACGTTCTTCGTGCGATTATAGGCGGCGTTCGTCATCTTGAGCGCGAGCCAAAACGACGCGTGCGAGAGGGGCTTTTCCACCGTGAAGACGCCGTAGTCCTCGACCTTGGCGGCGATCTCGTCCGCATACTCCCTCTTGACCATCAAGATCACTTGATTCGCCTTGCCCCCGATCACGTCCACGGCGAAGCGAACGCCGTTCTCGTCCGAAAGGGGCGCATTGATCACGAGAAGGTCGAAGACGCGCTCGATCAAGATCCGACGGGCTTCCCCTGCGGACCTCGCGACCTCACATTCCTCGATATTCACTTTCGCCAAGTCTTCCCGAAACCACTCGAGGTCTTCGGTGCGAGGCGTCACGATCAATGCGTTTCTCACTTCTTTTTACAGCCTTTCGAATTCCTTTTGGAAATATGCTTTGTTATCCTTTTCGCAGTCGTCGAGCGCCTTTTTCTTCTCGCCCAAATAAGCAGCAAGCAAGGTCTCGCCGAGCACGTCCTTGAGGAACGCGCTGCTCTCCGCATCCGCGATCGCTTCGCTCATTGAGAGAGGGAGAGATGCGGCGGGAACGTCGGATAACTTCAGTCCGTCCTTGATTCCTTCCAGTCCCGCACGAAGGGCGAGAGCGACGGTCAAATAGAGGTTGCTCGCGTTGTCGGGAGAACGAAGAGCGAGTTTGACAGCGCCGTGCTTATGCGTATAACGCATAAAGCTGTCTCGTTTTTCCCCGAGTGTAATGGGGACGATGTGCGGATAGGCGGCGAGCCTGTCGTAAGAATTGGGAACAGACTGCGCGAAGATCGCTGCGTCACGCGCCCTGCGGAGAACGCCCGCGATGAAAGCTTCCGCGAGTTCAGGCGTTTCCCCCGAGAAAACAGACTTCTTGTCCTTCTTGATATCAAAATTGATCGTCAGGCTATTGCCGTGCTCCCCCGCAAGAGGCTTGGGCATAAAAGAAGCGTACAGCCCGTTACGCGACGCGATCGCCTTGACGACCGACTTGAAGATCACGTAATTGTCGCACGCTTCGAGAGGGGGACGCTCCACGAAGGTGATCTCGTTCTGTCCCGGGCCCTGCTCGTGATGCGAGGAGAGCGGCGCGATCCCGATCTCCTCCATCGTCAGGCAGATCTCGCGGCGGACGTTCTCCCCCTTGTCGAGGGGGGCGATGTCGTAGGCACCCGCGTTGTCCTGCGTGGCGTAGGTCGGATTCCCCGCCCCGTCCAGACAGAACAGATAAAACTCGCTGTCCGTGCCGAGCTCGGACGTATAGCCGTTCTCTTTCAGGAGCGCGACGGTATCTAAGAGGATCTTGCGCGTATCGAAGGGGAGCGGCTCGCCCGATACGCTCTTGATCGAGGAAAGAAACCGCGCCACTCTGCCGTGTTGCGGTCTCCAAGGAAGGATATGCACCGTGCCCATATCGGGCACCACGCGGATCTCGGCTTCGGACGGGAATCCCGCGCCCTTGCCCTCGATGACGACGCCGTCCCCGAGGTGCTCTTCGAATCCGTCCGCCATCACGGAGATATTCTTTTGCCGACCCGATAGGTCGACGAAAGACAAGCGAATAAACTTCACGTCACCCTCTTTGACAAATGCCGCAAAATCGCCAAAATCGTTCATACTATCCTCCTAATTGTTCGTGTAAAGCCTTTTGTACGGGTTTTTGCTGTCCGGTTGCAGGAGATAAAAGTTGCCCGAGATAAACGACCGAACGTCCGCGCCGAACGCCTCGGCATACTCCTTAATATAAGGAGTAAACTCGGCGAGCGCCGCGCTTTCCATACGACTACATTTTATTTGTTCGGGGAGAACGGTGTCAAGCGATTCGGCGCGAACGAGGATCTTGCCGCCGTACATTCCGACGCCGGTATAGTCCCCGATCGGGTCAGCCGCATTGTCTTTGTTTAAGACAATGATCACGCCGCCCGCCATATATTCGCCGAGGAAACACCCCGCCTTGCCCCCGATCACGATCACGGGCACCTTGTCGCCGTACTCTTTAATGTGCACGCCGGCGCGGTAACAGACGTTGTCCCGAACGAAGATCTTGCCGCCGCGCATCGCGTAGCCGAGGGTGTCACCCACCGAGCCGTGAATGACGATCTTGCCTTCGTTCATCGTGTCGCCGACGGCGTCCTGCCCGTTGCCGTGTACGACGATCTCAGCACCGTCCAGGTAGGCGCCGAGGGCATTGCCGGGGGTGCCGTCTATCGTGACGACCCCTTCTTTCAGCCCGCAGGCGATGAACCTTTCGCCGAGCACCTCGGTCAGCCTCGCCGTTCCGCCGTTCGCCTTGATCGCGTCGTTGATCTCCTTTGCCGTATAGGTCTTTCCGTTATATTTCATACTTCCCTCCGAGCGCCGCCTTTCTCTCCTCCGCGGGATAGATCGACAAGTCGCGACCCGCCAAAAGTTCCTTTTTGTCCATATCCCCGATCGGGCGCTTCTTGCGAATAAAATCGGTCAAGATGCCCGCGCGCGCCGAATCGCCGATCAGGATAAAGCCGTTGATCCGCCCGCCCTCGGTATAGAGAGCGCGATAGTCCTCGCCGAGAGTCACCTCGGTCTTCTCGCCGACGAAGAGCCCCGCCGACGTGATACGCACGCCGAATAGGACGGTCGCGTTCATCGGAATGTCGGTCAGGAAAACGCTCTCCTCGCCCGCCATGTTCCTGCCCGCCGTCTTGCCGCCGAGATAGGCACTCGGGAAGAGCTGCAATAGGCGCTTATTCTCTCCCACCGCCTCGTAGGACTCCACGACGTCGCCCGCCGCGTAGATATGCGGGAGACTCGTCTGCATCTTCTCGTTCACGACGATCCCGCGATTTACTTCGGCGCCGATCTCCTTTAGCAGAGCGACCTGTGGCCGCACGCCGAGCGCGAGGACGAGAACGTCGAACTCTACCTCTTCGCCGCTCCCGAAGACCGCTTTATTGCCGTCAAAATGATCGAGCGCCGCACTCAAACGAAAGTCGACGATCGAGGACAGCCTTTCCTCTACGATCGCACCCGCTTCGGGGGTGGTCGCCGCAGGCAGAGGACGGGGCGCCATATCCGCGATCACGACCTCGTCAACGTATTCCTTGACCCCTTCCGCGCACTTCATACCGATGAGACCCGCGCCGACGATCAGCACCTTGCCGCCTTGTTCAAGGTCTGCGCGGAGAGCCAGCATATCGTCCATCGTATAGAAGGTGTGTTTCTTCGTGACGCCGTCCAGCCCCTTGATCGGGGGGACGAAGGGCTTGGATCCCGTCGCGACCAGGAGTTCGTCATAGGGATAGGCTATCCCCTCGGCAAGGACGACCTGCTTTACGGGGTCGATCGCGCTCGCTTCCGCATAGACCGTCTTTACGCCCTTCTTCTCGTAATAGTCTTCCCCGTGGAAATAGATCTTGTCGTCCGTGGTCTTTTTCTCTAGCGCATAGGAGATCAGAGGGCGGGAATAGAGGGGGCGTTTTTCGCCGCAAATAACGGTAATATCCGCATTTTTCGTAACGGACAATATCCCCTCGATCGCCCCTTCCGTCGCGATGGATCCGCCGATCAAAACATACTTCTTCATATCATTTCTCCTCGAATACGATCGCGCCGTTCGGGCACTTCTTGACGCAGAGCGGCTCGCCGAAGGTGTTATTCATACACAGTTGGCACTTATTCGCCGTTCCCTCTTTGGTGATCCTGACCGCGCCGTACGGGCAGACCATCACGCAACTGCCGCACCCGACGCACTTCGACCTGTCTACCGTGACCGCGCCCGTCTCGTCCTTGCTGAGCGCGCCCGAAATACAAGCGGAAATGCACAAGGGTTCGTCGCAATGGCGGCAGGAGACCGCGAATGTGATCTTGCCGTCGGTCTGCACCTTGACGTTCGGGTCGATCTCCTTGTCCTTCAGGGCAAGGACGATATTCCCTATGCCGCTATTGGCATACGCGCATTCGTATTCACACAGACGGCAGCCGAGACACCATTCCTCTCTGACGTAGATCCTTTTCATATCACACCTCCCCCGCGTGCTTGATGCCGAGCACCGCAAGTTCCCTCTCTGTCAAGCCGACGCCGCGAAGCATCAAACGGTTGCCCCTCAGGGCTTCGATCGAATTGATACCCATACCGCCCATCATCTCCTGGATCTCGTGGTTCCAGCCCGTCAGCATATTTATCAATCGCTCCGCCGCGAGGTCGGGATTGAGCCGCTTCACGAGGTCGGGGCGCTGGGTCGCGATGCCCCAGTTACACTTGCCGTAATTGCAGGTGCGGCAGAGGTGACAGCCCATCGCCACGAGGGACGCCGAGCCGATATAGACCGCGTCCGCGCCGAGACAAACTGCTT
>JAFZZX010000027.1 GCA_017615515.1 Clostridia bacterium | reverse complement strand
GTTCTCACGCTCGACGGTGCCGTCCCTGTCGATCGTTGCCTTGAGCACCGCGTCGTCACCGAAGATGCCGAGGAGGGTGGAATCCTCCGTCAGACCGATGGCACGAAGCATCAAAGAACAGGTGACCTTCTTTTTGCGGTCGACCTTGACGTACAAAACGCCCGAAGAATCCTGCTCGAATTCCATCCAAGCGCCGTTCTTGGGGATGACGGTGCACTTGTAGGTGACTTCCCCGTCCTTGTCCACCTCTTTCTCGAAGTAGACGCCCGGGCTCCTGACGAGCTGGCTGACGATGACGCGCTCCGCACCGTTGATGATGAACGAACCGGTGTCGGTCATCAGCGGAATGTCGCCCATAAAGATCTCGTCCTCTTTGATGAGGTCGCCCTTCTCGCGAACGGTCAGACGAACCTTGACACGCAGGGGAGCGTTGTAGGTGACGAGGTTCTCGCTCTTACACGCTCTCGCGCTGAAGTGCGGCTCCTCGACCGTGTACTCGCCGAACTCGAGAACGAAACGCTCCGCGCCGTTCGTCGCCTTCTGCACGATCGGAGAGAACTCGTCGAAGATCTCTCTGAGACCCTCTTCCAAGAACTTCTTGTACGAACCTTTTTGCAGTTCGATCAAGTACGGGAGATCCAATATCTCCTTGGTCTTGGAGAAACTTCTTCTTTCCACGTTGCCGTAATTTACCATGTGAACAGCCATTGAAAAATACTCCTTTTTCTTTGTCGTCTTTTACACTTCGGGGCTACTTTCCCCTTCACCTACGGTGATATCTCCTTTTTTAGGGGAAAAAACGCCTTTCCGCATAATCGGACAATTTATAATCATAAACCGATATTGTCAATATGTCAATAGGAAAATAAAAATATTTTACACTTTTTTTGAGATTTCACCCTTTTAGGGGGCCTTTTTGCGTTTTCGGAAAATTAAATTATCTTAATAATTCACCGTTTTGCGCGTTTTTTGCGGAAAAACTCGGTCAAAAGCGCTCCGCATTCCTCGCCGAGAACACCCGTCTCTTTTTCAAAAACGTGATTGGTCGGATAGTCGCGGGGAATGTCCGCCACCGATCCCAAGAAACCGAAGCGCGGATCCGCCGCGCCGTACACGACGCGATCCAATCGGCTGTTTACGATCGCGCCGACGCACATCACGCAGGGCTCCAGCGTGACGTACAGCGTACAGCCTTCGAGATACCAATTCCCGAGCTTTTTCGCCGCGCGACGAATCGCGAGGATCTCCGCGTGATAGAGGGCGCAATTGCGCTTTTCCTTTTCGTTATGCGCGCGAGCGATGACCTTGCCGTCCTTGACGACGACGGCGCCGACGGGGACTTCGTCCGCCGCCCCGCCCTTGATCGCCTCGTTGATCGCGAGGCGCATAAACCTTTCGTCCGCGACCGTTTTCATTTCAAGATCCCCCACAGCAACAGGGCGACGAGGAGCGCCGATTCCGCGATCGCCACGGCATAGAGCACCGCGTTGTCCTTCAGCGTGGCTTTCCCTTCCGGATTATATAGGTCCACGGTGACGACGCCGAAGAGGTGCCCTTCCGAGACGGGCTTATCGGTCTTGCGCGCGGCGTACTGCATCAGCCGCACCATAGCAAAAAGCGAAAGGGCGAATACCGCGAAGGTCACGATGACGTTCAAGAGCGATCCGCCGGTCATACGGTCGTACCAGACGCCGAGCGCGTTCATTTTTTGCAAGGAATAGTCCAACAGCACCGAAACGGCGTTATTCGCGAAATGCGCGCACATCGCGGGAATGATCGAATCGGTCTTGATCACGACGTAGGCGAAGACGATGCCGCCGAAGGTCGCGAAGATCATCTGAGACGGATTGGTATGCATCAGTCCGAACATCACGGCGGAGATCACGATCGCCGTGCGCTCCGAATTGCGGTATTCCAGTCCCGAAAGCAACACGCCGCGGTGCGTAAACTCCTCGAAGACGGCGGGGAGCACCGCCGTGATCGCGAGCATCGTCACGAAATCGCCCGCGCCCAAATAGATCGTGCCGAGCCCGTAGCCGCGCTTGTATCCGATGATCACGAAGATCAGCGAAGTCAGCGAGTTGAAAGCCATCGTAAAGGGGGTGACTAGCAGCATCAATCCCAAACAGATCAAGGCGCAGGACTTCTTGGCCTTGGGAGCCTTATAGCGCATAACGCGGAAAGTCTCGTTCGCCCGCGTTCCGCCGAGCGACAAAAGCACGCCGAGCGGCAATAGCCCCATACATAGGACCTGCGACACGACGGAATAGACGACGTCCGCGTGGAAAGAGGAGAGCCGCGTAAAGGCGGGCAGAGACGCAAAAAGGATCTGCCAAACCATCAGTCCGATCATCGACGAACCGTAGGCGATCAAATGTCTGATCCGACGATTCATCTCATTCTCCGGGTATCAAGGATAATAGTACGATCAAAGCAAGCACGACCGCGAGTACGATCGCCATCACGGTGCCGAACGTGCGTTCGCGGGTCTTCTCCCCTGCCTCGCCTTGGGTAGGACTCTCTTCCTCGGGGAAGGCGGAAAGATAGCGCAAATACCCCGTGATACGCCTAAGGAACCCTTCGTCCTCGCGCGGGATATAATCCTTTTTCTGCGCGCGCTCGCGATGGAGCAAGCAGGTCAGCGTCACGAGGAGCATCGTCAAACCGAAGAAGCCGACGACCACGCCGATCAAGGTGCTCTTCGCGCCGAGTTCTCCCGCCAAGTACCAATAGGCGCGCGGGTCGATCATACCGTTCTTGAATCCGTATTCAAACAAAAGCGCCACGCCGTTATTGACGAAATGCACGACCGCGCTCGCATAGATGCCGCCCGTCAGGTAGGCAAGATAGCCCATGACCGCGCCGAGCAGGAACTGATGGACGAGCTGGCGCATATTGCCGTGCATCAGCGCGAAGATCAACGCCGAAAAGAGGATCGCGAACAGCGGAGAACGCTCCCTGCCGCCCGACAGCACCACGCCGCGTACCGCCAGTTCTTCCCCGAAAAAGGGGAGCAGGGTCAGCGCCAAGAAAGCCAGCGTAAAGAGCCCCTTGTTCTCGGTCGGGATATGGTAGGTCGGCATATAGTCGTAGCCCAGCTTGCCGAGCAAGTGCGAAAAGGCGCCCGCAAGCGGCGCAAAGGTCGCGACGCAAGCGAAAGCGATCAGGATAAAGAGAGGAAAATAGTACCACTTGGGCGGACGACGAAGTCCCGTGATCTCAAGCGGATCGACCTTTTTCATAAAGCAAAAGAATATACATACGGCAAAGAGAACGATTTGATTGCCGACCACGATCGTCCAGGTCTTCGCGGCGTCGGACAGATGGAACAAGAGCACGATCGCCTGAAAAACGAGCTGCGCTCCGAAGGCGACCAAAAAGGCGAGTGACGCCGATCCGAGATCAAAGGTCTTGCGGATAAATCTGCTTTTCATTGTTCCTCCTTTCGAACGGGACGTTTGCTCTCGATCACGCCCCCGCCGAGACATACTCTGTCGTCGTATAACACGCAATATTGCCCTTCTGCGATCGCGCGTTGCGGAACGGCGAATTCCACCGTCACGCTGCTCCCATTCACCGTTGCGACCGCCTTCTGCAAAGGCTGACGATGCCGCACGCGGGCGAGCACTTCGCTCCTGCCCTGCGGGAGCTTGTCCGCGATGAAGTGGAAGTCGTCCACCGTCAAAGCGGAAGAGAATAGCAGTTCGTTCTCGCCTTGCGTGACGATCAAACGATTGTTCTCAACGTCTTTCGCGACGATGAACCAAGGTTCCCCGTTGCCGCCGCCTCCGACGCCGAGCCCCTTGCGTTGCCCGATCGTATAGTAGAAGACCCCTTCGTGCTTGCCGACCACCTTGCCGTCCGTCGTCACGATCTCGCCTTCCCTCATCGGGATATACTGCGACAAGAAGGCGCGGAAATTGCGCTCGCCGATAAAGCAGATGCCGGTGCTGTCCTTTTTCTCCCAGACGGGGAGCCC
>JAFZZX010000026.1 GCA_017615515.1 Clostridia bacterium | reverse complement strand
GTCGCGGTGAACGAAGTTTATAACGCGTTGATGGAGACCAAGACCGTCAACGTCGAGCGTCTCGCGATGCGTCCCGCTTTGGACGTTTCGGAGCTTGAGAACGGCAAAGTTACCTTCTCTCTGACCGTCGCCTATCTGCCCGAAGTGACCGAGCTCAAGTACAAGGGGCTCGACATCGAGAAGGTGAATCCCGACGTGGACGGCGCGGTGGAGCGCGAGATCGCGGCGGCGCGTGATCGTGCGGGTTACTGGAATAACGTCGAGCGCGCGGTGAAAGAGGGCGACCAGATCACTCTCGATTACAGCGGATCGATCGACGGCGTGAAGTTCGACGGCGGCACGGCGGAGAAGCAAAATCTCGTGATCGGCAGCGGCAGCTTCATTCCCGGATTCGAGGATCAGCTGGTCGGCACCAAGGCGGGAGACGAGAAGGACGTCGTCGTGACCTTCCCCGAGGACTATCACGCGAAAGATCTCGCGGGTAAAGAGGCGACCTTCGCTTGCAAGATCCATTCTGTCAGCGAGAAGGTCTTGCCCGAGCTGGACGACGACTTCGCGAAGGACGTCAGCGAGTTCGACACCTTCGACGCCTACAAAGAGGATCTCCGCAAGAAGGCGGAAGATCGCGAGGCAAAGAACGCCGAGATCGGCACGTCGAATCGCATCATCGAGGCGGTCATCAAGGCGAATCCCATCGAGCTGTCCGAGGCGCAGATCGAGAATCGCGCGAATAGAATGCTCGAGGATATGAAGCGTCAGATCGAGAGCAACGGCATTCCTTTCGCCACCTATCTCCAATACGTCGGCAAGACCGAGGCGGACATCGCGGCGGACTACAAGACCGAGGCGAAAGAGCGTGAACTCACGAACTTCATCATGAGCTACATCATCGAGAAGGAGAACCTGCAGGTCACCCAAGCGGATTTCGACGCGGCGATCGCGGTTCGCGCGGAATCTGCGGGCAAGAAACCCGGCGACTATCGACGTGCGATGAAGCAGGAAGAGGCGGATTATATCCTCAATACCCTGATGACCGATAAACTTGTGAAGTTCTTGTCGGACAACAACAATCTGAAGTAATAAATCCGCTCGAATCGTCAATAAACTAATAAGCGAGGTATGCATATGGATAATGAAAAGATCGTCGGAACGCTCGTTCCGTACGTCGTGGATCAAACCAAGAATGGGGAGAGGTCGTACGACATCTTCTCCCGTATGTTGGAAGATCGTATCGTCTTCCTTTCCGGTCCCATCGACAACGCGATGGCTTCTCTCGTGGTCGCGCAGTTGATCTATCTCGAGGGGAAGGATTCCGAGAAGGACATCTTCCTTTATATCAACAGTCCCGGCGGCAGCGTCGTGGACGGTCTCGCGATCTACGATACGATGAACTATATCAAGTGCGACGTGAATACGATCTGCATCGGTGAGGCGATGAGTATGGGCGCGCTCCTGCTCTCCGCAGGTGCGAAGGGCAAGCGTTTTGCGCTTCCCAATGCCGAGATCATGATCCACCAGGTCCTCGTCTCCGGCGGGATCGGCGGTCAAGCCACCGACGTGGAGATCTATACCAAGCATTTGATGCGTAGCAAAAAGAGACTCAACGAGATCCTCAGCGAGTGTTCCGGTCAGCCGTACGAGAAGGTCTGCGAAGATACCGAACGCGACAACTTTATGACCGCAGAGGAAGCCCTCGAATACGGTCTGATCGACAAGATCTATAAGAACAGACAACCCTCGGAGGCATAATGTCAGTTAAGTTTGAAGAAGAAAACAAGTGTTCCTTTTGCGGCAAAAAGAGCCTGGAAGCCAGGCGGATGATCGGCAGTAATGCCGGCGTCTATATTTGCGAAGATTGCGTCAAGCGTTGCGCCGATCTACTAAAGGACGAGGCGGATACCCTGCTCGAACAAGAGCGGGAGACTTTGCCCACGCCGCGCGAGATCAAGGAGAAACTCGACGAGTATATCGTCGGGCAGGACGAGGCGAAGAAGACCCTTTCCGTCGCTGTCTACAACCATTACAAACGCATCAGCAAGCAAATGGACTCTTCGGACGGCGTCGTGCTTGAGAAGAGCAACGTGCTTTTGCTCGGACCTACGGGTAGCGGCAAGACCTTGCTTGCCAAGACTTTGGCGAGCATCTTGAACGTGCCCTTTGCCGTAGCGGACGCGACCACCCTCACCGAAGCGGGTTACGTCGGTGAAGACGTCGAGAATATCCTCTTGAAGCTCATTCAAGCGGCGAATTACGACATCAAGCGCGCCGAACGCGGCATCGTCTATATCGACGAGATCGACAAGATCGCCAGGAAGGGCGAGAACGTCAGCATCACTCGCGACGTCAGCGGAGAGGGGGTGCAACAAGCGCTCCTAAAGATCATCGAGAGCACGGTCGCTTCGGTGCCTCCGCAAGGCGGCAGAAAGCACCCGCAACAGGAGTGCTTGCAGATCGACACGACCAATATCCTCTTTATCTGCGGCGGAGCCTTCGTCGGGCTCGACAAGATCGTCAATAAGAGGAAGTCCACTTCGGGACTCGGATTCGGCGCCGACGTGGCGAAAAACGACGAATCCACCTATGCGGATATGATCAAGGACGTCCAACCGGACGACCTCATCAAGTTCGGCTTGATCCCCGAATTCGTCGGCAGGGTGCCGATCGTGGTCGGCTTGAACGCCCTGAACGAGGTCGCACTCGTCAAGATCCTGACAGAACCGAAAAACGCCTTGACCAAACAGTATAAAAAACTATTCGGCTTCGATCACGTCGAGCTCGATTTCGACGAAGACGCGATCAGCGAAGTCGCGAAAAAAGCAATCGCCCTTAAAACGGGTGCGCGCGGTCTCAGGTGTATCTTGGAAGACGTGATGCTGGACGTAATGTACACGATCCCCGGCACCGACGACGTCGAAAAGGTCATCGTCACCGCAGACGCGATCAAGAAACTCGCGCCGCCGAAGGTGGTCAAGCGATCGGCATAACTTTTTTGGAGTACCGAAGATGGAGAATAACGAACAAACGCTCGGCGGGCAGAACGAACTCAAAGACCTTTATCCCGTCCTTGTCGGTTTCGGCAAGGCGATTCTTCCCGATACCGAAGTCGCTCTGAATATCGAAAAACGAATGTTCGAGGAGAAGTATACTTCTCTGCTCGTTCCCGGCGCTTTCTTCGTCGCGACGGATCGCGTGAACGACGGATCGGGGATCGGCACCCTCGTGCAGATCAATACCGTCGAACCCAAAGAGGACGTTCGCACTTTCCTCGGTCATTCTATACTCCGCGTAAAACTCGAAGACGTCGCGTTTTTTAATGAGATCCCCTTTGCCAAGATCATTGATTATCCCTACGAGAAGGACTGCGACGAGGATACGATCGCTTCGTACGGTAATATCATCTCCTCCGGCATTCATCGCCTGATCGCGATGAAGAATACGGACAAGGTGTATCGCGAGATCGCGCCTTTCGACCTCAAGGATCCGAATCGATGGATCAATCGTTTCGGCCCCGCGTTCCCCACGGCGGACACCAACGCCTTGTTTTACGCAGAAAAGCTCTCCGAGCGATTGGAAATCATCGCCGTCGCCATCGGCGTAATCCTCGATCAAAGCAAGATCCGTGACGAGATCGAGAAGAAGGTGCAGGAGAATATCGACAAGAGCCAACGCGAGTATTATCTCCGCGAAGAGCTCAAGGTCATCAACGAAGAACTCTACGGCGGCGAGGACGAGCGCGAAAAGTACGAGCAAGCGATATCCGAACTCAACGCCTCGGACGAAGTCAAGGACAAGCTGACGCGCGAACTCAATAAGATGCTCGCCTTGCAGACCGGTAG
Source organism: Clostridia bacterium (assembly GCA_017615515.1). Lineage (GTDB taxonomy): Bacteria > Bacillota > Clostridia > Christensenellales > CAG-1252 > CAG-1252. The sequence goes on along the minus strand of JAFZZX010000026.1, from coordinate 2,554 downwards.
CCCCGAGAGCTTCGTATGCAAGAATTATCTCGATACCGTCCTCGCTCTCCCGTGGGGGAAGTACAGCGAAGAGCGGGTCGACGTTCAAGAGGCTCGCAAGATCCTCGACGAGGATCACTACGGGATCCAGGAGGTCAAAGATCGCGTGCTCGAGTATCTCGCCGTGCATGCGCTTGCGGGCGGCAATATCACGAATATTTTGTGTTTGGTAGGGCCCCCGGGCGTCGGCAAAACCTCGATCGTCGCCTCGATCGCGCGTGCTCTCGGCAGGGAGTACGTTCGCGCATCCCTCGGCGGCGTACACGACGAAGCGGAGATCCGCGGCCATCGGCGCACCTATATCGGCTCGATGCCGGGCAGGATCATCGCGGGGATCAAGAAGGCGGGTACTTCCAATCCCGTTTTCCTATTAGACGAGATCGACAAGCTCGGCGCCGACTATAAGGGCGATCCTTCCAACGCGCTCCTCGAGGTGCTCGATCCCGCCCAAAACTCCACCTATCAAGATCACTATATCGATCTGCCGTTCGATCTGTCCAAGGTGATATTCATCACGACGGCGAATACTCTCTCGACGATGTCGAGACCCTTGCTCGACCGTATGGAGATCATCGAGCTCGGCAGCTATCTCCCCGAGGAGAAACATCAGATCGCCGTTCGTTTCCTCGTTCCGAAACAACTTGCGAAATATCATCTCGACAAGGATAAGGTCGTGATCACGGACGACGCGATCGACGCGATCATTCGATTCTATACGCGAGAAGCGGGCGTACGCCGTTTGGAGCAGTTGATCGGCAAGATCCTTCGCAAGGTCGCCGTCGCGATCTGCGGCGGAACGGAGCGGGTGGTCGTGGATCAAAGTAACCTCGAGAGTTATCTCGGCATACCCAAGTTTATCGAGTCCGACGCGATCAAAGAGAGCAAAGTCGGCGTCGTGCACGGCCTCGCTTGGACGGAAAACGGCGGCGAACTATTGGACGTCGAATGTTTGCTGATCCCCGGTAAGGATAAAAAGATCGTGACGGGCAACCTCGGCAACGTGATGAAGGAATCGGTGGAGATCGCCTTGTCTTGCGCCCGCTCCTTCGCCGCGAGGGAACTCGGGCTGACTGCCGACCTCTCGGACAAGGATCTGCACGTGCATTTCCCCGACGGCGCTGTTCCGAAAGACGGGCCTTCGGCAGGGTGCGCGATCTCAACGGCGATCCTTTCCGCGATCACAGGGAAACCCGTCAGAGGCGACTACGCGATCACGGGCGAACTCTCGCTCGTCGGGCGCGTGATCCCGATCGGAGGCGTGAAGGAGAAATGCGTCGCCGCATTCAGGAATGGGATAGATAAAGTTATCTTGCCGAGCGAGAATCGCAAGGATGTCGCGGACATTCCGGAAGGGCTCCGCGAGCGCATCACCTTTACCTACGTCGATACGGCGGAAGAAGTCTATAAGATCCTATTGGGTTTATGATCGTCAAGAATGCGGAATACGTGACCAGCATCACGACCAAAAAGCTCTTTGACGGCACCGCACCCGAGATCGCGATCGCCGGTCGTTCCAACGTCGGCAAAAGCTCCTTTATCAATATGCTGACGGGGCGCAAGAAACTGGCGCGTTCTTCCTCGGAGCCGGGGCGTACCCGTATGCTCAATTATTTTTCGATCAACGGCGGCGAACTCTATCTCGTCGATCTCCCCGGTTACGGATATGCCAAGGTCCCCGACAAGGCTAAGGACTCGTGGAAAGGACTCATCGAATACTATCTCCGCAACAGTCGCAATTTGAAACTCGTCGTTTTGATCGTGGACATTCGCCACGAGCCGTCCGACCTTGATCTGCAACTCGCCGAATACCTTGCCTATTATTCGATCCCTTATCTGATCGTCGCCACCAAGGCGGATAAGCTGTCGAAAGAGGGCAGAAAAAGGGCACTTGCCGTGGTCGCCGAAGCCTTCGGCATAGAGGTTAGCGCCCTCTACGTCGCGTCCTCGCTCTCGGCTATCGGGCGCGAAGAGATCCTCGCCGCGGTGGACGCTTACCTTTGATACCATTCCCCCTTTATAACGCACGAATCATCGCCTCTTTTCATATAATTCAGTAGTAATTATCAAAGGAGGTAATTTTATGTCTTTTTCCAATAACGTTCGACCCGACCGTATGCCCGGACCGATCGTGGGGAACGCCGCGAACGGACTGTGCGAAAAGGTCTGTATCGAAGTGAAAAAGGTCTTCGACGCTTGTATCAAGCAAGAGACCCTTTCGGATCAGCTCATCACGCTCTCGGGCACCACGCCCGCCGACGTTCAGCAACCCTTCACCTTCGTCAGCGCGCGCAGTTCGTCCTCTCTGGGAACCATCAGCGATCTGACCGTTACGCCGACCGCCGAGACCCCCGGTTGCAGCAGGGTGCAATGCTCTGTCGAGATCCCGCTTTCGGTCTCCTTTACCGACGCGAACGGCACCTCTGCGGTGGGTACGAGCACCTTGTCTCTCACGAGGGACGTTCTCTTGCGCGTACCGGAGCCGTCCGTGATCCCCTACGAGATCGTGGCGGTCGTC
>JAFZZX010000025.1 GCA_017615515.1 Clostridia bacterium | reverse complement strand
TAGCGGAGATAGACGAACATCAATCCCGTCATCAAAAAGGCAACGATGATCGAAAACCAAAAGTTTTCGCCGCCGATCGTGGGCAAATTGCCGTAGGTCGAGGGATTTAAAATGCCCGTTCCCGTCGGAACCCAGATCTTGATCGCATACAGAATGATCTGTATGGCGACGTAGTTCATCATCAAGGTGAAGAGGGTCTCGTTCGTATTCCACTTCGCCTTGAAGAGCGCGGGGATCACCGCCCAGATCGCGCCGGCCAAAAGGGACGCGCCGAGCGAAATAAAGATCAAAAGGGTGTCGTTGACCTTGCCGCCGAGATAGAAAATGCAGAACATACAGGCAAAGCCGCCCATTAAGACCTGCCCTTCCGCGCCGATGTTCCAAAACTTCATTTTGAAAGCGGGAGTTACGGCGAGCGCAAAGAGCAACAGGATAGCCAATTCGCGCAGCAAGCGCATGATTCGGTAAGCGTCGCCGAATGCTCCGGAAAAAATGGATTTATAGACGCTGAGTGGGCTGATCTTCAACGTGATGAAGGACATAAGACCGATCAGCAAAAAGGCGATCACGAGAGTGGAGACGCGGATAATCCAAGGAAGCCACGGATTGACGTTAGAACGCTTTACCAGGTGAAAAAGAGGCTCGCGTGTTTTCTTTACGGTATTCATTCTTCGTCCTCCTTCTTCGCGGCGTTCAATTGCATTTTAAGCACTTCGGCGTCTTCCGCCGTGGCGCGGCTGAGCATCAGCAAGCCGACCTCTTCTTTCGTCACTTCACGAGCATTGACGATGCCCGCCACCTTGCCGCCCGACAGAACGACCAGGCGGTCGGATAAGGCGAGCAGCACGTCGAGGTCTTCGCCGACGAAGACGACGGCAACGTTCTTTTCCTTTTGCTGATTGAGCAAATTATAGATCAAATAGGACGAGTTGATGTCGAGACCTCTGACGGGGTACGCCGCCATCAGGACCTTCGGGGACGACGAGATCTCGCGCCCGACGAGAACCTTTTGCACGTTGCCGCCCGACAGGCGACGAACGGGCGTCATATCGCTCGGCGTCACGACCTCGAGATCGGCGATGATCTTATCCGCGAGGGTCTTCGGACGCTTCTTGTTGACGAAGATCGACTTGCCCTTGCGGTAGGAGCGCAGAGCCATATTGTCCACGATGGACATATTGCCGACGAGACCCATATTCAGGCGGTCTTCGGGCACGAAGGACAGCTTGATGCCGAGCTCCTGGATCTCGCGCGGGGTGCGGTGACGGAGATCGATGATCTCGTCCTCGTAGAAGAGGATCTGTTCCTCGTTCACGAGGCGGGTGATCTCCTTGTTGTTCTTGCCCGTCAGGTCGACCTTGGTGCCGTCGGGGTAATGGAACTTGCCTTCCGCCGCCATCTTCTTGATTTTTCTGAGGTCTTTATGGAAGAAGGTGACAGGCTTGTCTTTCTTCGGGTTGTGGAAGATGATGTCGCCCTTTTCGACCTTATGTAGTCCGGCGATGCCTTCCAAAAGCTCCTTTTGCCCGTTGCCCGCGATGCCGGCGATGCCGAGGATCTCGCCGCCGTTCACGGTGAAGGAGACGTCGTCCACGGCGTTCAGCCCGTCGCGGTTCTTGACCGTCATATGTTCGATGATCAGGCGCGGCTTGGGATCCACGGGATCCTTGCGGTCGATATTGAGGTCGAGCTTTTTGCCGACCATCATATCGGCGAGCGCCTTTTCGTTCGTGTCCTTGGTATCCACCGTCGCGATATGCTCGCCCTTCCTGAGCACGGCGACGCGATCAGAGATCTCCATGACCTCGTTCAGTTTGTGCGTGATGATGACGATGGATTTGCCGTCCTTCTTCATTTCGCGCAAGACGGCAAAGAGCGTCTTGATCTCCTGCGGGGTCAAAACGGCGGTCGGTTCGTCGAGGATCAGGATGTTCGCGCCGCGGAACAGGACTTTGATGATCTCCACCGTCTGCTTTTCGCTGACGGACATTTCGTGGATCATCTTGTTCGGGTCGATTTTAAAGCCGTAGCGAGCGCCCATTTCGCGCACGTCGGCTGCTATTTTCTTAATGGAATATAGACCGTTGTCTTTCACGCCGAGCGCGATATTCTGCGCGGCGGTGAAGACGTCCACCAACTTGAAGTGTTGGTGCACCATTCCGATCTTTAAAGCGAATGCGTCTTTCGGGCTCTTGATCGTGACCTCTTCGCCGTTCACGAAGATCTGACCGGCGTCGGGGTAGTAGATGCCCGCGAGCATATTCATCAGGGTAGTCTTGCCGCAACCGTTCTCGCCGAGCACGGACAGGATCTCCCCTTTGCGAATGTCCAAACTGACGTTGTTATTCGCGATCACCGACCCGAAGGTCTTGGTGACGTTTTTCATTTCTATTGCGTTGACGTATTCCAAAATAAGCTCCGTATTAGGACAAATTCACCTCTCGCGAATACGCTTGTCCGCGAGAGGCTGTTTTGTCAAAGGTGCAAGGCGAAGATTGCCTTCGCCTTGCGATTAAGACCGGGTCGTTGATTAGTTGAGAAGGGTGATGCCGTCGATGCCCAAGCCGAAGGACGGAGCCGAACGGTACTCGGACTCAGCGATGTACTTCACGCCGGAAGCGGTGGTCTTCACGATCTCCTTGTCGGGATCAGCGGGGAAGCCACCGTCAACATACGCGACGTAAGAGGTGACCTTCTGACCATTCACGGTGATGTAGTTGTCCTTGGAGAGATCAAAGACCTTCAAGGAGCCGTCAACGAGCTTCGCACGCGCTTCGACGATCGCGTCGATCGTGCCTTCCGCCATCACGCCGCCGTTCAGAGCGGTCAGAGCGACAGAGCCGTCCTTGAGGGAGCCGGTGTAGTCGGTCAGGATCGCCTTGTTCTCATAGGTCTGCGCGATGATGTACTTCACGTACGGAGTCCAATCGATGCGGCTGGAGATGATGAAGGTGGAGGGGCAAGCCTCGATCGTGCTGCCGTTGTAGGAAACGTTGGGAACGCCCGCAGCTTCACAAGCGGAAGGAGCACCCATCGAGTCGGCGTGCTGGCTGATCAAGACGCACTTCTTGCT
>JAFZZX010000024.1 GCA_017615515.1 Clostridia bacterium | reverse complement strand
GAGGTGTACAATAGGCTGGTCGCGATCCCCGACAGATCCCAATTGATCCTCTTGACGTACTCAACCGAGCCGACGGTGACGGTCACGGTCTCGAAGGTGTCGAGCACGGTCTTCGGCGTGACGTCGTTATAGAGTTTGAAACGGAAGGTGCGCGCGGTCACGTCGAACTTTTCGCCGTAGGTATTGCTGGCGGCGAGGAAGGTGGACGACGCGGGGGTGATGTCCACGCGAAGCGTCGCGGAGAGCGGCTTGCCAAGCAAGGTCGCCGCCGCGGAGACCGAGGTCTCGGTCGCGTGACCCGCTTGCGCCACGTGATCGGGCACACCTTGGTACGTCCACACTTTCTTCCCCGTGTCGTAGTCGCACAGGGACAGGCTGTAGGTATTGGCGTCGCCCGCAAAACGCACGCTCGCAAAAGAGGGCATCGTATTGTCGGCGAGCAAAGCGACGGGCTCGCTGGGCGTGGCGGCAACGACCTCGGACACACCGACGTCATCGCCGAACGTGACGGCAAAGGAGGTCGCGGTCACGGTCAAATCGTTATCGCTGTCAAAGACCACCTTCCCCGTCAACAAGGAGTCGGCGATCTTGAGCTCGTAGCGTCTGCATTGCAGGGCGCTCATGGTCGCGAGCGACAGATCGGGATAGATCCCGACGAGGCGCTCCTCGATCCATGCGATCATCGGAGAATGCACGCCGATCGTATAGGAAGACTCGCGCGCTGTCAGAACCACCTTATTGCCCACGCTGCCCACAGAAGCGTCGAGAGCCTCGTTGAACGCCGCGAGCGGTTCGTCCGCGATCGCGAGGGTGCGAACCTTACGCACGCCCGCCTGCATCGGATAGATCAAATAGAAGGTATCGTCGGTCTCCTCGGTGTAATAGATCCACACGAGCTCCGCGCCGCGCGCCGTAAACAATTTCACAAGCAAACGACGCAAGCCGCCCGTCGCGCCGAAGACGAGATCGGCGGTATAGCCGACGCCGCCTTCCGCAGAGAAGGTGACCTCTTCGCCCGAGAAGGACGACAACAGCGCGGACAAAAATGCGCCGTCCGACGAGAAGGCAGTATGCGACGCGATGGTGCCGCGAGCCGAGAGGTGCGTGCTTTCACGCGCAGCGAGGTCGCTGAACGACGCCTCGTCCAACGCGGGCAGCGCTACCACCGTACCAAAGGTAAAGGTCTGCGTTCTGATCGAAAGGCTCATCGCCCCGAAGCGAAGCGACGCCGCCAGATTCTGCAAACGGTCGTTCGCCGTATCCCACGAGAGCGAGATACCGCTGACGCCGAAGAGACCCTCGAAACCGAGCTTCTTCGCAAGGAGCGAGAAGAAGTCCGAGTTGAGTTCATAGGAGACCACGTCGCCCGACTGCGAGCGACCCGCCAGCAGGAACGAGATCAATCGCATCTCGTCGCGGAAGGTATAGGGATCGGTGTCGCGGAAACCCGCCACGCCGAGGCGCTCCCACAATTCGGCAGTCTTGATCTTCAGCTTTTGGACGCCGTACGCGGACAGATCCGCATACAGCCATTCGCCGCGGATGGCGAAGCGCGACGCCTTGCCGTTCGGATCGGTAAGCGAAAGGTCGAACTCCAACCCCGAGCCTGCGACGTAATGCGACTTGAAATCATAGGTAAAGGGATACGTGACCTCGTCGAAGTCACGATTGACCGACACGCCGTAATTCACCGTGCGATCGCTCGAGGCATTCTGCGCGGAGAGATTCAAAGTGCCGGACAGCGCGAAATTGCGAAAATCGAACTCGGTAAAGGTGGCGAGAGCGCTCGGTAGCGTCAAGACGTCCGTGCCCCTCTTCAACGTAAAGTCCTTGAGGGTGAAAACCGTCTGCTCGCCGTTCACGACCTTCGCGCCGCTGAAGGCGCCGCCCTTGATCGAGAACTCGAGCTTGGGGACCGCCGTCCCTTCCGACAGAGAGGTGATCGAAGCCTCGTCCAAGTGGAGCGCCGCCATCAACTCCGCCGTGGAGAAACCTGCGTCCCAGATCGTCACGAACGAGGAGATCGCGTCGAACAGGCGCGCGTAGGAAAGGGTGAAAACGTAGCGATCCGAACCGTCCTCGTCCGAAAAATAGCGACAGCCGTCGAAAACGCGGCTCGCCAGCGCGGGCAAGGAATCCCCTATGCGCCTGACGGCGCCCGTCTCCTTCTCGGTGTAGAGAGAGGCTACGACCTCGGCGAGGTTGCAGTCGGAGATCTTGGCTCTCCTGGCGTAGGGCGGGAAATCCACGTACGCAATGCCTTCGTGATAGTAAAAGAGGAATATTTCGATGCCGCCTTGCTTGATCTCAAACAAAAAGTCCGTGCGCTTATCGTCGTCGCGATTGGTCTGCGAGATATCGAAGGCGCCTGCGAGCGAATAGTCGTACAGCTTGCCGTCCGCGACGTAAGTACCGCTCAAGGTCATCGTGAAATTATTGATGCCCGACGTGGGATCCGATGCCAACATCGAGGCGTAGACCGTATTCATCGCGGTGGCAACGGGGGTCACGCGACCGTCGGGAGACTCCTGCACGGGGATCTTCTTGCACGCGGAAAACACGCACGCGACGAGCGCGAGCACGCATAAAACAGATAAAATAACGAGTACGGTACTTTTACGCATATTACAATAATACAACACGCGCGCGAAGATGTCAATACGTAATATTCAGGCTCCGCGATGACCTTTCTCGTCGCGGAGCCTTACGTTGCGGGAAAGCGGATCCTATCGCCGCTGCCGAAATGCGCCCGTGGGGATCTTATTCGTCGTCCCCGTCGTCACCGTCGTCGGGATCGAGGATATCGTCCGCGTCGGGCGGGAGTTCGTCCGCGTCCGGGGAGATCTCGCCCCCGGGCTTGCGATCCTCTTTGTTGCGGTCGCGCTTTTTCTTGTCTTGATCCTTCTTGCCGTTGCCTTGGGGCGGCGTAGCGGGCTTTAAGATCGTGATCTGATCGAGCGGGAATCTCTTGATCACGAACGTATCGTCCACGAAGACCTTGCAAGTCACGACCATCTTGAGCATATCGTTGGACTCCACGACGGCGGGACCGTCCGGCGTCATCACCTTGCCGTTGACCTTGGGCATCTGCTTGAAGACTTCGGAATAGTATTCGTTCTCGTACTTTAAGCAGCACATCAACTTGCCGCAAATGCCGCTGATCTTGGTCGGATTCAGCGACAAACCCTGCACCTTCGCCATCTTGACCGTGACCTTCTCGAAGTCGCGGAGATGACTGCGGCAACAGCATTCTCTGCCGCACATGCCGAGAGCGCCGCGCAGTTTGACGTCGTCGCGCTCGTAGAGCTGGCGGAGCTCGATGCGGGCGTGCAAGGCGGAAGCAAGCTCTCTGACGAGCTCGCGGAAATCCACGCGGTCTTCCGACGTGAAATACAAAACGACCCGCTTGCAATCGAAGGAGACCTCGGAAGAGATGAACTTCAACGACAGCCCGAGCTTGGTCGCTTTTTCCTGGGCGATCTCGAGGGCGCGAGGTTCGGTCTCCTTGGAACGACGGTACTGATCGAGG
>JAFZZX010000023.1 GCA_017615515.1 Clostridia bacterium | reverse complement strand
TGCCTGACCCCGATCATTGCGATCTTCGCCGTGGCGGGCTTTGCCGCGTCGGATATGAGGAACTGAAATGGCGGAACAGGTCAAACGCGATAACGAATTCATCACGACCTATCGCGCGCTCATCAAGCGCGAGGGCGCAGACAAGTTGCTCGACTACCTGATGACCAAGTCGGACTTCTTCACGGCACCCGCCTCGTCCAAGTTCCACAACGACTTCGAGGGCGGCCTCTTGGATCACAGTCTGAACGTCTATCATCGCCTCGTGAAGCTCCTCGAAGGGGAGTACGGCGCGGATTGGCGCGAGGTCTTTTCGCCCGAGTCCGTCGCGATCGTGGGGCTCTTGCACGACGTGTGCAAGGTCAACTATTACGCGGTGGATTACCGCAACGTGAAGAACAAGGAAACCGGTGCGTGGGAAAAGGTCCCCTACTATAAGGTCGAGGACACCCTTCCCTACGGGCACGGCGAGAAATCTGTCTACATCATAGGCGGCTTTATGCGTTTGACGCGCGAAGAGGCGATGGCGATCAATTGGCACATGGGCGGCTTCGACGACCGCGCGCGCGGCGGCAGTTTCACCGTCAGCACGGCATTCCGCGATTATCCGCTCGCCGTCTTGACCCACACGGCGGACTTCCTCGCGACCTATCTCGACGAAAAGAAGGACGAAAGCGAAGAATGATCGTACTGAAAGGCGACAACGCCGAACGCGAGACAGCGAGGAAACGATATCGTATCATCGACGCGCATTGTCACATCTATCCCGCGAAGATCGCGACGAAAGCGGTGACGGCGATCGGCGCTTTCTACGACATCAAGATGGCAGAGGACGGCACCTCCGACTCCTTGATCCGCGAAGGGGCGGCGATCGGCGTGGAGAAGTACGTCGTCCACAGCACCGCGACCACCGTGCATCAGGTGAAGAGCATCAACGACTATATCTACGGCGAGATGACGGCGCATCCCGAGTTCATCGGCTTTATGACCCTCCACAACGAGATGGAGGACGCCGCGATCGAAGAGGCGGTCGACCTCGCGATTTCGCGCGGAATGAAGGGCGTGAAATTGCACCCCGATTTCCAGAAGTTCAATATCGACGACGCGGAGAACCTATATCGCGTGACGGCGGGGCGTCTGCCCGTCCTGTTGCATATGGGGGACAAGAGATACGACTATTCTTCGCCCGCTCGCCTCGCGCGCATGGCGGAGAAGTACCCCGAGCAGATCTTTATCGGCGCGCACTTCGGCGGATATTCCGCGTGGGATAAGGTGGAGTGCCTGAAGGATCTCCCGAACGTCTATTTCGACACCTCGTCTTCGCTGTGGTTCCTCGATCCCGCTCACGCGTCGGACCTTATCCACCGCTTCGGACACGAGAGATATTTCTTCGGCACCGATTTCCCGATGTGGCGGGCGAACGAAGAACTCGACAGATTCCTTGCCCTCGACCTGACGGAAGAGGAGCGGGAAGACATCCTCTATAACAACGCCGCGAAATTGCTTCTCGGCGAATAAGAATACAGCCGCCCTCGGGCGGGAAAAACAGAAGGTAGGACTATGATCGATTTACAACTTATCAGAAAAGACAGTCAAGCAGTGGCGGCGGCTCTCGCGAAGAAGGGGGCGATCGTCTCTTTCGACGAGCTCCTCGAATGGGACAAAGAGCGTCGCGCGTTGATCGCCGAGGTGGAGACGCTGAAGGCGAGACGCAACAAGGTCAGCGGCGAGATCCCCCTCTATAAAAAGCAGGGCAAGGATACGACCGAGATCTTCAAAGAGATGCGTGAGATCGGCGACAAGATCGCCGCGTCCGACGCGAAGATCGCCGAGGTCGAGGGCAAGATCAACGACTTCCTCGCGCGCCTTCCGAACCTGCCCGACGAGGACGTCGTCGCGGGTGAGAAGGAGAATAATCAGGTCGTGCGCGTCGAAGGGGAGAAACCCGTCTTCGACTTCGAGCCGCAGAATCACGTGGATCTCTGCACCAAGCTCGGGCTCATCGACTACGAGCGCGGCGTGAAGCTCGGCGGCGGCGGCTACTGGATCTATCGCAATATGGGCGCCCGCCTCGAATGGGCGATCCTCAACTATTTCGTGAGCGAGCACCTCGCGGACGGCTACGAGTTCATTCTCCCGCCCCACCAGCTCAATTACGCTTGCGGCTTCGGCGCGGGACAATTCCCGAAGTTCGAGGACGAGGTCTATTGGCTCGAGGGAGAGGAACACAAGAAAGGGCACTTTATGCTCCCGACCGCGGAGACCGCTCTCGTGAATATGTACGCGGGCGAGATCATCGACGGGGCGAAACTCCCGATGAAGTTCTTTGCCTATACCCCTTGCTACCGCAAGGAAGCGGGCAGTTACCGTTCCGAGGAGCGCGGCATGATCCGCGGTCACCAGTTCAACAAGGTCGAGATGGTCATTTACGCCGCGCAGGACAAGAGCAAAGAGGCGTTTGAAGAGCTCGTGAACAAGGCGGCGAACCTCGTCAAGAAACTCGGTCTGCATTTCCGCGTCAGCAAATTGGCGGCGGGCGATTGCAGCGCGTCGATGGCGCGTACCTACGACATCGAGGTCTGGATCCCGAGCATGGGCATCTACAAGGAAGTCAGCTCGGTCTCCAACGCGAACGATTATCAAGCGAGAAGGAACGGCACCCGCTACAAGGATCCGCAGACCGGCAAAAACCTCTTCGTGCATACGCTGAACGGCAGCGGTCTGGCGACGAGTCGCTTGATCCCCGCCATCGTGGAGCAGTTCCAGCAGGCAGACGGCAGCGTCAGGGTGCCCGACGTCTTGGTGCCCTTCGTAGGGACGGACGTCATCCGCTAAAAAGCGATAGGAGGATACGAAAATGGGTATCATGTACGATGAGATCCTGTCCGAACCGGCAGTGATCATG
>JAFZZX010000022.1 GCA_017615515.1 Clostridia bacterium | reverse complement strand
TGCATATAGTCGATGATGATGAGGTCGATCTGCCCTTTCTTCTCGATCATAAAGCGGCGGCACTTGGCAAGAATGTCACCCGGGGTCTGCAACGTGGTCTCATCCACGTAGATATTGCTCTTCCATAAGACCTGCCGTGCGTTGTTGAGTTTCACGAACTCCTGCATCTCCAGATTACTCTTGGAGATCTGTCCGTTGTCGATCCCCGTCAGAGAGCAGAGCATACGGCGCACGAGCTGATCTTTGGACATTTCGAGAGAGAAGACCAGGATATTCTTGTTCGGATCGCGCTTGGCGATATTGGTCGCAACGTTGAGGGCAAAAGCTGTCTTACCGACGCCCGGGCGCGCCGCGAGAATGATGAGGTCGGAGCGTTGCAATCCGTTCGTGACGAAGTCGAGATTGCTGAATCCCGTCAAGAGCCCCGTCGAAGCCTCGGGGTTCGCGTGTTGCTCCTCGATCTTGCGAAGGACGTTATCGGCGATCTCGCCGACGCGGGTCAAACTGCTGCTCCCTGCCGCTTGCGTCACGCTGAGGATCCGCTGTTGCGCGTAGGCAAGGCTCTCCGCCCCGTCTTCGGACGTATAGACGTCTTCCGCGATCTCCTTGCTCGCCTCGAGCAATTTCCGCAGTAGACCGTCTCGTTTCAAGATGTCGACGTAATACTTGCACCCTGCCGCACTCGGGATCGCCGAGGCGATCGCGGTGATATACGGCACGTCGCCCGACTCTACGAGCGTCCCCTTGAGGCGCATCTTGTCCGCCACGCTTACGATGTCGATCGGGTGGCTCTCCGAGAACAGATCGTTCATCGCCTCAAAGATCGCCTTATTCCTCGCGTCGGAAAAATCGTCGGGGTGCAAACGCGTAATGAAATCGTTGACCGCGCGCGGGTCGATCATGAACGCGCCGAGCACGCTCTTCTCCGCTTCCGTGCTGGCGGGATAGGTACGCACCTTTTTCTTCTTCTCGTTGCCTTGTGCCATCTCTTACTCCTTATCGTCCTCGCTCTGCCCGTTCACCAAGGTCTCGGCTCCTTCTCGAGGCGTCTGCTCCGTCGAGCCCGTACCCGACGAGATGTCAGCCGCTGTGAGCGGAGCGGCATTCTCCGACGGACGAGGACTGTCGTGCGACAATTCCGCACGTCTCTTCTGATTGCGTTTCTTAATATACATTATAACAAAAATTATCGCTAACGACAATACGAAAATCGAAATCGCGATCAAATAGATCGCCGTCACGTTCAATCCGTAGATGCGGATCGCCATTTCTCCGCTCGCCTCGGGATAGATTCTCCAGGTATGATAGTACACGCCGTCCTTCTCCGTACGTTCCCCGTTGGAGATCGTACTGCGGTTGGTCGTACCGTAGGTATAGTAAAACTCCGCAGATAGCGGGAAATCACGGTACGCCTCGTCGACGAGCGCGCGTATCTCCGCGATATTGCGCTCGGTCAAATAGGTGTCCAACGTGCGGTCGTAAGCATTGATAAGCCCGCTTTTCGCCGGAGTCTCCGCCTCGCTCTCCTCTCTGCCGTTATAGCCGAGCCAGATATAATAGTCCTCGATCGAAGGGAAGAACAGTTCAAGGCGTACTTCCCCTTCGGTTTCGTCGTAAATGGCGGCAAAATCCGACAAATCCTTGATTTCAACGTAAAGAGACATCACTCTTTTGATCTGCTCGCGCATCGTAGAAGCATCCGAGGAGTTCACGTCGTAAGTAACGAGAAAATCCCTGTGCACGTTCCCATTCCCGTCCAGGTAGTGCGTCACCGAAACCGTCTCGACGCAACCGACGAAAAGCGCCGTCACGAGGAAACACAATAACGTAAGCGCAAGGATCTTCGCCTTTCTCATAAACGCGCGAGTTCTTTAACCGCTTCGGAGAAGAGCGCCATCGCCTTCTCAAAGGGTTCGGTTTTGCGAAGGTCGACCCCCGCCTCCGCCAAAATGTCGAGGGGCGGCTTGCTGCCACCGAGCGACAGAAAGCGCATATAGCCCTCGAGCGCGCCCTTTTCCCCGCGAAAGATCGCATCCGAGATCGCCGCGGCGGACACGATACCGGTCGCGTATTTGTAGACGTAGAAGGAATTGTAGAAATGCGGAATGCGCGCCCATTCGTAGGCGATCAGGTCGTCGGTCGGCTCCGCACCGTAATACTTCTTATTCAGCCCCTTGTAGATCTCGCACAAGGTCTCGGGGGTGGCGGCACCCTCCTTTTCTACCGCCTCGTGCGCGAGCAGTTCGAACTCGGCAAACATCGTCTGACGGAAGAAAGTGGTGCGGAACATATCCGCAAGATAGGACAACAGATAACGGCGATCCGCCTTGCCCTCTCTTAGTAAATAGCGATACAGTAGCATTTCGTTGACCGTGGACGCGATCTCCGCGACGAAGATCTCGTAGCCCGCCTTGGGATAGGGCTGCGCCTCGTCGGACTTATAGGAATGCATCGCGTGGCCGAGTTCGTGCGCGATCGTAAAAACGTCGTGCGTCGTGGGCTTATAATTCAACAAAACGTAAGGATGGGAAGTATAAGATCCCCAAGAATAGGCGCCGCTCCGCTTGTTATCGGTCTCGTAGACGTCGATCCAACCTTCCGTCCTCGCCCGCTTCAGCAAGTCGACGTAATCCGGCCCGAGGCAGGACAACGCCTCGATCACGAGGTCGTAGGCTTGCTCGTAGGAAAGCTTGAGATCCGCTCCCGTCACGACGGGAACGTGCAGATCGTACATCGTCAGGCGGGGAACGCCGAGCATCTTCTTGCGCGCGGAAAGGTATTTGCGAAGCGCGGGAATGCCCGCGTTGACGCTCGCCACGAGGTTTTCGTAGGTTTTGACGTCCACGTGTTCGCCGTCCATGCTCTGTTCGAGCGCGCTGCCGTAGCCGCGCACCGTCGCGTAGAACTCGTCCTTCTCGACGTTGCCGAGATACAGAGCGCCGATCGTGTTGATCATATTCTTGTAAGCGCGGAACATACTCTTGTACGCGTCGCGGCGCACCCTGCGGTCGCGGCTCATCATCAGTTCGCCGTAAATGCCGTGCGTGAGAGCGATCTTTTTGCCGTTTTCGTCCCTGACCTTATCGAAACGTACGTCGGCGTTATCAAACATCGTAAAGGCGTTTTGATAGCCGCCTGCGAGCTTGGAGACTCGCGCGAGAAGCGCCTCTTCCTTATCCGACAAGTAACGCTTTCGGTTGCGAGCCAGTTCCGACAAGGAATAGGAATAATCGACAAACGCGGGATCGCGTGACAGCGCGAGCAACTCTTCTTCGGTATAACTCGCGATGATCTCGGGGCTGACGAAGCTGGAATTCGCCGCGATCTCCGCAGCAAGCGTCCGTACCCTGCCGACCATACTCTGCGACGTGGCGAGCGCCGTGTCTTCGTCCTGCTTCATCTTCGCGTAAACGTATAGATTCTCCAAACGGATCGACAAATTCGATTCCTCTTTGAAACAAGCCAATAACGTCGATTTATCCTTCAACTTGCCGCGATACTTTTTGAGCGCGTCCTTTTCATCGGACAATACGGAGAAAGAGATCTCCCACTCCGCCGCCTTGATGATACTGTCAAGATCCCACTTATATTTCTCTTCGATTTCGGAACGTTTCATATTCTCTCCTATGCTTCGAGTTTTTGATCCCCCTGCGAGATCACATTCTTTTTACGCAATAATTCGGACACGAGGAAGGAGACCGCCGCGGGGATCACGAACAGACAGAGGATCACGCCGATGGCGATCTTCCAACCCGGCAGCCCCGCCGCTTGCGACGCCTCGATCGAACCGAACACGCCGACCAAGCCGCTCGTACCCATGCCGCCGCCCGCCGCGTTACATCTGAAATCCAGAAGGACGGCGACCAGCCCGGACACCGCGCTTGCCGCGATCTCGGGAACCATAATAACGGGTTTTTTCATAATATTCGGGATCTGCAACATACTCGTGCCAAGTCCCTGAGAGATCAAGCCACC
>JAFZZX010000208.1 GCA_017615515.1 Clostridia bacterium | reverse complement strand
CCTACGCGATCACGAAGATGATGGGCGATATGAATACGACGGTCATCGGCGCGAAGATCGCGACGCTGTTTGAGAATACCTACGGCGACTACGGCTACGGCTCGGCGCTCTCCTTCGTGTTGCTCGTGATCGTCTTCGTCGTGATGCTTTTGGGCAACGCGTTGACCCGCCGCACCGAGAAAGCACCCAAAGGAGGCAAGGCGTGATGAACAAGGCTTCTTCCAAATTGTATCTCGCCCTGCGTTGGGTGATCCTGCTTGCGGTGCTCGTCGCGATCTATCTGCCGCTACTCATGATCATCGTCTATTCCTTCTCCACCTCACAGTCGGTGGGCGGCTCCTTCGGGGACTTCACTTTCCGTCTGTACGGCAAACTGTTTGAGAATACCAAGATGCTCTCGGCGCTCAAGAATACCTTGATCATCGGGTTGGCGTCCGCCGCGCTCGCCACCGTTTTCGGCACGACGGCGTCGGTGGGCATCCACTATATGCGAAAGAGGATCAAGTCCGCCGTGGAGACCGCCTCGCAGATCACGGTGGTGAATGCCGAGATCGTGACGGCGACCGGTTTCTTCCTCTTGATGATCTGCCTGCGCGACGCCGTGAAGATGCCGATCAACTTCAGCATTTGGTGGCTGATCATCACGCATACCGTCATCACCACCCCCTACGTGATCTTGACCGTGACGCCGCGTCTCAAGCAACTCAACCCCAACCTGCTCGAGGCGAGTATGGATCTCGGGGCGGGTCCGATGCGGAGCTTATTCACCGTGATGTTGCCGCAACTGGCGGGGGCGATGGTCTCGGGCTTCGCGCTCGCGTTCACCTTGTCCCTCGACGACTTCGTGGTCACGAATATCAATAGTTTCGGTGCGAATATCGACACGATCTCGACCTATATCTATTCCGGTATTCGCAAGAAGGGGATCCCGATCGAGATCCGCGCCCTGTCCACGATCATCTTCGTGGTCGTACTGACCGCCCTCATCGTCTACAACGTCGTGAAGAACAAACGGGCGAAAGAACAAGCAAAAAAGGCATAACGCCTTAGGGAAAATACAAACTAACAAAAGGAGAAAAGAAATGAAAAGGATCATCGGCATTTTACTGGTCATCGTGATGCTTGCGGCGCTCGCCGCGACCGCCTTCGCGTGTACCCCGCGTGAGAACAAGCTGAAGCTTTATATGCCCGGCGAGTACATCGACGAGGAGATCTTCGACGCGTTCGAGGACTGGTACAAGGAGCAGACCGGCAAGACGGTCAAGGTGGAGATCGAGACCTTCGACACCGTGGAGCAGGTCCAGCGCGCCGTGGAAGAGAACAAGGCGGACTACGACCTGCTTTGCCCGAGCGACTATATGATCGAATACCTGATCGCCAAGAACCTCGTGCAGAAGGTGGACAAGAACGTGATCGATGTCACGGCGAACGGGCTGTTTAAGGCGCAGTACCTCGATACGTCCCGCGCCTTCGATCCGACTCTTGAGTATGCCGTCCCCTATATGTACGGCACCCTCGGTCTCGTTTACGATAGGAGCAAGACCAATAAGGCGATCACGAGTTGGGACGCGCTTTTCGGCGACGAGTTCAAGGGTCACCGTTCGGTGAAGGACTCGATCCGCGACGCCTACGCTGCGGCTTGTCTTTATAATGCGGGCAGCTCGCTCCGTGCGCTTGAAGGCGCGGCGAAGAAGGCGGCGGTGCAAGCGGTCTTCGAAGATACGAGCGTTTCGACCGTAGCGGCGGCTAAGAACGCCCTTCTTGCGGTGTCTGCGGGCGGCGCGGAATGGGACGTGGACAACATCAAGTTCGAGATGGCGGCGGGCACGAGCGAAGTCGCGGTCGCGTTGATGTGGTCGTGCGACGCGGGCTACGTGATGAACGATTACGAAGATGCGAACGGCGAGGAGCAGGAAGGCAACCGCAATCTGTGGTACGTCGTGCCCGACGAGGGCGGCAACGTCTATATCGACGCCTTCGTGATCAGCAAATACGCGGTCAACGTCGACGCGGCGAATTGGTTTTTGAAGTTCCTCTGCTTGGAAGAGACCGCGGTGACGAACAGCGAGTATGCGGGTGCGATCAGCCCCGTGGCGGCGGCATACGACGCGCTGTATGCGGACTACAACGATCCCGAGAATGAGATGCTGAAGGATGCCGATCCCGCGTGGAGAGCGATGTTTATCGAGACGATGTTCCCGAGCGCCGAGACCCTCAATCGTTGCGGCGTGATGAAGGACTTTGGCGATGGCAAGAGCGCGGTGGCGACGATGTGGTCGTCTATCCAATAACGTTCTTTACTAAAATAATAGCGCAAGGCGGCGATACTCTTCGCCGCCTTTTTGCACCCTCAGGAAGGATCGGATTTATCGTGCACCGTCAGTTCGTCCGTGTCGTCGTAGTAGGTCGCGAGGGCGATGGACTTGACGTCCTTCTCGTCCTTGACGCCGAGGTGGGCGAAGAGCCAGGCGCGCGTCTTTCCGATTTGATCGAGGGCGCCGTCCACGACATTGCCGTCCACGACGACGTCCTTGCTGAGCGCGGGAGAAGAGGGCGTGCCGCCCACCTCGACGCTCCTTGCGGGGGCGGCTTCGGCGGTGGGCAGGATCGAAACGTCGCCGCTCGTCTCAAAGATCACGTAGGCAACGGTGCGTAGGTCGAAGTAGCCTTTTGCGCGGCAGAGTGCCAAGAGGTCGTTGATGTCGAGTTTGCTGCGCATCAGGTTGCGATAATTGATCTTGCCTTGTTCCATAAGGATCAGGGGGCGGCCGCGAATGATCTTTTTTAGGAGCGCACCCTTGCGCGCGAGAAGGGTCAGCGAAATATCCAGCACGAGATAGATCGCCATTGCGATGAAGAAGTGGTAGTACGGCCGTTCGGGATCGGTCGCCATTTCGGCAGCGATAGACCCCAAAGAAATGCCGATCACATAGTCGAGAAAGGAGAGTTGGGCGATCTGCTTTTTGCCCATTAGTTTGGTGACGACGAATAGAAACAAAAAACTTGAGATCGAATAAACTACGACGTGCAGAACGGGATTCATAAAGGGAGTATCGCCCATCGCTCCCGCTCCTAATCCGCGAAAAGGCAGAATCGCAGGGATCGGGCGACTCCGCTTGACAAAACCCCGCCCGACGGACATATAATAAGCGTATGAAAGATAGCAAAATGAAGGCTTACGAATCCCAAATGATCGATACGCTCCTATCCCTCATCTCGGTGGACAGCGTGCAGGGCGCGGCCGCCCCCTCGGCGCCGTTCGGCGCAGGTGCCAAAGAGGCGCTCGGGCGCTTTCTCTCGCTCGCGGCGTCTTTCGGAATGCGTACCCGCGACGTGGACGGCTACTGCGGCTGGGCGGAGATCGGCGAGGGCGAACTGCTCGGCATACCCTTCCATCTCGACACCGTTCCCTTCGGCGAGGACTGGACGCACAGCCCGCTCGGCGAGGTGGCGGACGGGGTGATCTACGGCCGCGGCGCCGAGGACGACAAGGGACCCGCCGTAGCGGTTTTGTATGCCTTGAAGTCCCTACTGGACGAAGGGAAAACGCCGCGCCGCCGCATTCGATTGATCGCAGGGCTCAACGAGGAAAGCGGTTGGAAATGTATCGAGCGCTATCTCGCCACCGAAGAGGTGCCCGCGATGAGCTTTTCGCCCGACGCGGACTTCCCCGTTATCAACTGCGAAAAGGGGGTTTGTCATCTCGCGCTGACCTTGCCGCTCCCCGAGGACGTTTTGTCGATCGCGGGCGGAGAGCGGGTCAATATGGTCGCGGATCGCGCGACGTTGGAAGTTAGGAGCCTGTCAGACGCCGCCTTCTCCAAGTGCTTGAAGGGCGGGATCAAGGTCAAGTTTACGGACGACGGGTTCCGTCTGTCCGCGACGGGGGTTTCCGCGCACGGTTCCACGCCCGAGAAAGGCGAGAACGCGATCTTGAAGATCCTTTACGCCGTCAAGTCGTCGGGGGATTTCCTCGCCGATCTATACGACGCTTTCCATGCTGCGGACGGCAGCGGGCTCGGGATCGCTCTTTCGGACGAGAAGAGCGGCGCGCTTAGTTTGAACGTCGGCAAAGCGGAATCGGACGGCGCGAAGGTGACCTTCTATCTCGACATTCGCTATCCCGTCACGGTCAAGGAAGAGGACGTGCTCGAAGCGATCCGAAAGGCGATGCCCGCCGCGACCCTCGAGGTCAAGGGACGCCACTTACCCCTCTACGTCGCGCCCGATTCCGAGTTGGTGGGTGCCTTGTTGGGCGCTTATAACGAGGTGACGGGCGAGAATGCCGCTCCGATCTCGATCGGCGGGGCGACCTATGCCCGCGCCTTCCCGAATGCCGTTGCCTTCGGCCCCGTCTTCCCGGGAGAAGACAGCCGCATCCATCAAAAGGACGAGAGCATCGGCGTGGACGCCTTCGTGAAGTGCGCGGAGATCTATCGCGCGGCACTTCTGAAACTCGCATTTTAAGAGGCGGCATATAATACGGCATCTACTTTGTTTCTGTCTGTGCGACGGCGAAATCACGTACAAAAAGTACGCTCATTCGTCGGCGCTTGACGAGCCTCGTATCTGTCGCATTCTGCGCCGCCTCTTTTATTTTTGATCTCGGGCGTTTTTATCTTTTCAGATTCATTTTTCGAACGTAGGGTAGTTTTCTTCCGCATAAACGGATTTCGTTTTGCTTTTTTCTTTACCCAAATGCGTAGGCGTGCTATAATCTGGATATGGAGAACTTTACCACCACACTGATCACCGTGGCGATCATGCTCGCCTACGCGATCCCCGGGTTCCTCTTCGTGAAGACCAAGGCGATCAAGCCCGAGTCGATCGGCGCGTTCGCCCGCGTGCTGCTCTTCGTCTGTCAGCCCGCGCTCTTTCTTTATTCCTTCAACGCCGCGACCTATACGCCCGAGTTTTTCCGTCAAATGGGCATCTTTTTCGGACTGTGCATGGGGATGCAGATCCTCGTGATGGTTGGCTTGACTTTGATTTTAAAAAAGCGTTTCGACGACATTCGCAACCGCATTTGCACGATCGCGTCCGCGCTCGCGAACGTCGGCTTTTTCGGCGTGCCGCTCCTCGAGGCGGTCCTGCCGGGACACCCCGAAGCGGTGGTCTTCTCCACCGTCTTTTCGGTCAGCTTGAACCTGCTGTCCTGGTCGCTCGCCGTCGGCATCATCTCTTGGGACAGGAAGAAGATGAGCGTCCGCAATATGGTCGTGAACCCGACGACGGTCTCGCTCCTCGTCGCGCTTCCGCTCTTTTTCACGCAGACCAAACTGCCGGGCGTGATCTCCCCGATCGTGGAACTCCTCGCCCGTATGACGACGCCGATGTGTATGCTGATCCTCGGTATGCGCCTCGCGACGGTCACCCCGCGGGATCTCTTCCTGAATCCGCGCATCTACCTCTCCACCACGCTGAAGAACGTCGTCTATCCGCTCCTTTCCTTCTTGATCATCTATTTCATACCCTTGCCGACCTACATCAAGGTCACCTTCTTCCTCTTAGGGTGCTGTCCTGCGGCGAGTATGGTGCTCAATATGTCCGAACTGGTGGGCGAAGGGCAGACGCAGGCGGCGTGCAGCGTCTTAATAAGCACGTTGTCCTGTATTGTAACAATTCCCGTGCTTGCTCTAATGATCCCGCTTTTATAGCGCCTTCATATAAAGCGGCATATACTTCGTTTCTGACTGCAAGGCGGCGAAATCACGTACAAGGAGTACGCTCATTCGCCGCCTTTTGTCGAGCCTCGTCTCTACCGCTTTCTCTGAAGGCGCAAATTGCTTTGATTGTTCAGCGCTCGTCTCTGCACCACTCTCCACAGCCGCTGATTGTGTTGAGAATGGAAAGAAACGCTCACTCGGAGCATTTGTCCCAATTCTATTCTCTTTCTGTGATATTAGTTTTCTAAACATAAAATGGAATCGGAACTGACGTCCAAAAAAGCACAGAGTTTTGCAAGGGTGTCGAGTGCGGGGAAAATGTTTTCTTTCATATATTTGGATACCGTTTGCGCGGAGACGCCGATCGCTTTTGCGATTTCTTTTTGCGGAATACCGCTTTCTTTGATTGCGGAACGCAACCGAATTTGAATGTCGGATAATTCCATAATGCACCTCCTTTCGTT
>JAFZZX010000207.1 GCA_017615515.1 Clostridia bacterium | reverse complement strand
GTGATCGCGACGTCAAGTACGCTCTCACCCCTCTTTACGGTCAAAGTTACGGTGTTGTTTTGACTCCTCTGTATCATTTTGGCGAAATCGCCGATCGTGCCGATCGCTACTCCGTTCACGGAGAGAATGACGTCCCCCGTCGATATGTCGGACTCGCGAGCGGGACAAACTGCCCCCTCATCGGTGATCACGTCAACGAAACCGGTTACGATCAGACCTTCTCCGCCGAGCCCGATCCCGATCGGCTTTCCGCCGAGATAAACCGTTTTGGTTTCAGCGAGCGCGCGTTCCGTTGCGAACGGAAAGAACGTACAGAAGAGCACCAGCAGCAAAAGAGCGCACCATACCTTGATTTTCATTCAGTCACCTCTGTCTTATCATTTGCAGTTACGAAAAGAATATCGATCGATGAATGAAAAAGAGGATTGGAAAAATAATGAAAATAGTTGTAAATTAAGTCAAAAACTATAACAATATTATCAAATATCGGCTAATTTATAATAATTTAGCGGTTTTTGCGAAGTGCGCTTTTCTTCTCAAGGGCAAGAGAACGAAGCTCTTTTGCATGCAAGGAACCATAGATCCCCGCTCCTGCGGACAGGCGTTCTACCTCTTTTTCTACCCCCTCTTCGTCCAGCTTGGTCAAATACGTACGGGTAACCATATTTTCCGTAGACTTCTCGATCAAATAGTGATCGTCGCTCATCGCGGCGACTTGCGGCAAATGGGTGATAGCGATCACCTGCCTGAGATCGGACACCAAAGCCAATTTCTCTGCGACGACCTCTCCGATCTTGCCGCTGATGCCCGCATCTACTTCGTCGAAAACGAGAGTTTGGATCATGTCAAGACGAGCGGTGATCACCTTGATCGCGAGCATAAAGCGGGACATTTCGCCGCCCGATATGATCTTGGAAAGAGGACGAAGGGGCTCTCCGGGATTGGGCGAGATCATAAACTCGACCTTATCACAGCCCTTTTCTGTGATAAATGCGTCGTCGGAATCGATGGTGCACTCAAAAACAGAGCCTTTCATACCGAGTTCGGATAGCTCTTTCTCGATCTCTTTTTTAAGGGATAAGGCGGTTTTGCGCCGTATTTCGGATATCTTGTGCGCCAAGGAGAGAAGCCGGGTATAAGTATTCTCCTTCTCTTTTTCCAACCTTTGGATCTCGTCGTCGGAATCGGACAGACGAATATACTCTTCGCGGTATTTTTCTAAGTTGGAGAGGATCTCATCGACCGTGGCGCCGTATTTGCGCTTCAAAGAGCGGATCAAATCCACCCTCTTTTCGACAAAATCGGCTTTTGCATCGTCAAAATCGA
Source organism: Clostridia bacterium (assembly GCA_017615515.1). GTDB lineage: Bacteria > Bacillota > Clostridia > Christensenellales > CAG-1252 > CAG-1252. Next base: position 4,733 of record JAFZZX010000207.1, on the reverse strand, counting down.
AAGAATCGGTGTAGGAATGCAATTCGTCCAAGATGTCGTTAAGTTCGGTATAAGCAGAGTCCAGCCGTCCGTATAGCGCTTCCAACAGAGGATCATAGTTCGTCGCTTGCCGTAGCGCGCTCATCGCAAGCGAGATCACACCCTGCATACTGAAGTTATCGTCGCCTTCCAACGCCGAAGAGGACGCTGCGACCGCATTCAGGATCTTTTCCGAGTTGCGGAAGCGTTCGCGATCGGCAAGGAGAGACTCCTCTTCCCCCTCTTTCAACTCCGCTGCGGTGATCTCGTCTATTTGGTATTTCAAAAGATCGAGCCTGCGCGCACGCTCGGCGGGATCCCCGAAAGAAGATAACGTGCGCTCGATCTCGCGATAGCGCTCGTATTGCGTAGAATATGCGGTCGATAGCTCCGCAATGGCGGATTCGCCGTATTTATCCAATAGTTCGATATGCGAAGAAACCGACAAAAGGGATTGGTTCTCGTGCTGACCGAGAATATCGACGAGAGTCGCACCGAGCTCTTTCAGCATAGAGAGAGGAGAAATGCGGCCGTTCAGCCTAACTTCGCTCTTGGTATCACTCATCGTGCGCGAGAGGATCAATACGTCCTCTTCTTCCATACCGAAAGCGCGCATTTTTTCACGCGTTCCGGGACAGTCCGTTAGCTCGAATACCGCTTCGACCGAGGCAAAAGAGGCGCCGTGGCGAATCAGCGTTTTATCTGCGCGCGCTCCCAAAACGAAACCCAAAGAGTCGATGATGATCGACTTGCCTGCGCCCGTTTCTCCGCTGAGAACGTTGAGTTTTTCGCCGAAATCAAGGGTACAATCTTCGATCAAGGCGATATTGCGGATATGTAGCTGTTTGATCATTTGTTTGTCGTCAAATATGCACGGAAGCGTGCGGCAACCTTCTCGGCAACGTCTACGTCAGCGGCAACGAAAATGCAGTCGTCACCCGCAATGGAGCCGAGGACGCCCTCGATCTCGAATCCGTCGATGATGGCGCAAACGGCGTTTGCGCTGCCTGCGAGGGTCTTGATCACGATCAGATTGCCCGATGCAACGATCGAATGCACGGTCTGACGAAAGATCGTAGAGATCCTCTCGTCTCCCGAGGTCAATTCGCGGGAGCTCTGGACGTATCGAAAGGCGCCGTTTTCCTTGACCTTCTTCAGGCGCAACTCGTTGATGTCGCGCGAGACCGTCGCTTGCGTCACGTTGTAGCCTTCGGCATTCAAGAGTTCGACAAGCTGTTCCTGCCTGCCGATATTGTACTTTTTGATGAGTTCCAAGATCCTCAATCTACGATTATCACAAGACATATTTTATTTCCCTCTGCTGAACTTGCTGAGCATTACTTCGTAAAAACTCCTATCATCCATACGGACGAAGGAGACCTTGCGATCCGACACGGAAACCGAGAGTTTGGTCGGTTCGTTGTAGCTGGCTACCGTGATACCGTCTGCGACGACCGCACATTTTCCCGCCGAGCTCGCCGTGATAGATATAAGATCGCTCTCCGGAAGTACGATCGGACGAGATTGCAGATCGTGCGGACAGATTGGGGTGACGATGAAAGCAGGCACTCTCGGGCTCAACACGGGCCCGCCTGCGGACAGAGAATACGCCGTCGAACCCGTCGGCGTCGAAACGATCACGCCGTCGGCGCGGAAGCTTTCCAAAGCGCCCTTATCGCTGATCGAGACCGTGATGTCCATTAAGTTTATCGTGTTTTCGCGACCCAAAACCACCTCGTTCAAGGCATATACGGTCTCGCCGCCATCGAGATCGACCCGCAAAAAGCGTCTGTCGTCCAGGGTGAAGCGTCCCGTTTGGAGCCTATCGAGGTATTCATCGGGGGAGCTCCCCGATTCCGCGAGGAAGCCCATCTTGCCACAGTTGATCCCGAGAATGGGAACGGTGACTTCCGCACCGCGGATAAACTTCAGGATCGTGCCGTCTCCTCCGAATACGACGGCAAAATCCGTGCCCTCGCCGAGAGCACCGTCGTAATAGTAGGAGAGGATCCCCTTTTCGGTTGCCTTTTTTTCAAACTCCGCCGCAAGTTTTTTGGCGAGCGGCTTGGAATCGTTTACGATCAAACACAGTTTCATAATGCAATTATAATACGAATATTCAGTATTTTCAATCGTTTTATGCGTATTTTTTTATTTTTATAAAAAAAATATTAAATTATGCCTTAAAGAAGACGGTGCGCTCACGGTTCTTTTCCGGGAAAAGTGCGGGCACGGGTGCGTCCGCAAGGTAGGTCAAGCCGACCGCTTGTGCCGAAGCGCAAAACTTTCGAAAGGTTTTTTCCAGAAGTTTCGGATCGTGAACTACCCCGCTCTTCGGGAGTTTGTCGCGCCCTACTTCGAATTGCGGCTTAAAAAGAGCCATCATTACACCGTCTTTCGTTAGCAACGGCGCAACGATCTCAAAGATCCCCGTCAGGGAAATAAAACTCAGGTCGACCGTGATGAAGTCGAAAGAACCCGTTTGGAATACGGTCAGCAAATCTTTGACGTTGGTATTGTCGTAGATCGTTACGCGTGGGTCCGACAAGAGCGACTCCGGAAAGGCGATCGTAACGTCGACGGCGGAGACCTTTCTGGCGCCGCTTTTCAGCATACAATCCGTAAACCCCCCGTTAGCCGCGCCGATGTCGAGGCAAACCTTGTCCTTCACGGATATGCCGCAAGTTCGTAGCGCGTTTTCAAGCTTTAACCCGCCGAGGGAGACGTATTTGAGCGTATCGGTGATCTCGATCGGAGAAGATGGGTCGAGGTCAAAGGAAGGCTTATTCAAGGTGACGCCGCCGAGGGTAACGCCCCCCGTTTTGATAAGGTTTTGCGCGCGGGTGCGCGTAACGGCGGCTTTTTCTGCGACGAGGAGATCAAGTCGCATTACGGATCGCCTCCGCGACGGAATCCGCGTCGATAGAATATGCAGCGCGTAGTTCGGACGGTTTCCCGAAGGTGACGTAGGTATTCGGGAGCGTAAAGGGTGTCACCCGATAGCCCATGGCGGACAAGTGCTGGGACAGAGAGCCTTCGTAAACGACGTCTTCAAGAACGTAGAGGGGGATATTCGAAAGCGCGTCAAGATAGGATCTGTCGAGGGGCAAAAGGAACCGAGCGTTGATCACGCCGACGTCGATGCCCTGCGAGGAAAGGATCTCGGCGGTACCAAGCGCGACTTCGATCATCGCCGCACCGTGCGTGACGATCGCCCCGGCGGCACCGACGGCGCGTAAGGTCGTCCAAAGAGGAAAGTCGGGATCTACGGGAAGATCCGCCTTGCAAGCACCCTTGGGATAACGAATGATCTTTACGCCGTGCTTGTCATGCAAATACGGGAGCATCGCCGCAAGTTCGGAATAGGTCGCGGGAGAGGCAATGGTCACGTTCGGAACAGATGACAACAAGGCGAGATCGTAGATACCTTGGTGGGATTCGCCGTCTTCGCCGACCAATCCCGCGCGGTCGAGCATGATCGTGACGTCAAGCCCGTCCAGGGCGACGTCGTAAAGGAGTTGATCGTAGGCACGCTGCAAAAAGGTAGAATAGAGTGCGACGTACGGCTTGTAGCCCGAGCGAGCGAGAGACGCCGCCACGGTCACCGCCGTGCTCTCCGCTATGCCGACGTCGGTAAAGCTGTCAGGGTATTTCCGCGCAAAATCGCCGAGCCCCGTGCCGATCGCCATTGCGGCGGCAACTGCGACGACTTTGTCGTCCTTTTCTCTGAGTTCGCTCAAGACCCTACCGAAGACGCCGCCGAAGCCTTCCCCGCTGTCCGTTCCCTTGGGGGAGACACCGTGCAGTTTCAAGGGGTTTTGTTCTGCGGGAGCAAATCCTTTCCCTTTGTTGGTCACGACGTGGACGATCAAAGAGCGTTTCGCCTCTTTTGCAATGCGAAAGGCTTGATCGAGCAACGCAATGTCGTGCCCGGGGACGGGTCCCAAATAGTCGAGATCGTAGATGGAAAAGGGACTGTCCGCGCCCGCTTTCACCTTGCCTTCGTACGGTTCTTTACGCAAGGTCTCGAGATATTGCGGCACGGAGCCGACGCCTGCCGAGATCGAATAGGTGTTGTCATTGATAACGATGATCTGCTTGCCGTATGTAGTCGCGAGATTGAGCCCTTCCGCCGTCTCACCGTTGACCGTCACCCCGTCGCCGATCACGGAAATGATCTCATAATCCTCTTTGGATAGAGAGCGCGCCATCGCGTAGCCGCACCCTGCCGAAACGGCGTTGCCTGCGTGTCCGCCGACGAAGTGATCGTATTTGCTTTCGGAAGGCTTTGGGAAGCCGCTGATCCCACCAAAGGTGCGTAGTTTATCGAATTCGCCGTTGCGCCCCGTCAGGATCTTATAGGCGTAGGCTTGGTGCCCGACGTCGAAGACGATCTTGTCCCGATCGGGATCGAAGACGCGAAGTAAGGCGACGATGAGCTCCACCGCGCCGAGAGAGGCGCCGATATGTCCGCCGTTTTGGAGCGTGACTTCGATAATGCGCCTGCGTACTTCTTCGGACAGCACTTCCGCTTCTTTTAGCGTCATTTTCCTGACGTCAGCGGGGATCGTGTTTTTTTTCAGAAGCATTTTTTCTCTCCTTTCGATCGTCTTTATCGAAGATGCTGAGCAAACGTGCGGTCAGCATAATGAGTTCTTTGGAATTGTTTATCGCGATGATCTTACCGATCGCCTTGCCGCCGACGGTCAGCGCTG
>JAFZZX010000206.1 GCA_017615515.1 Clostridia bacterium | reverse complement strand
CATAATATGGTATAATATTTCGGCAAACGGCAATATCTATTCCGATCGCATTTCGCGCGTCGGAGAGGAATGGGGGAGCAGTTGAAGAACGGAGTTTTGGTCGCATTGGGCGTTGCCATTTGGGCTGCCCTCAAGGGAGTGGCGAAGATCGTCAAAGTCATCATCACGGTGTTGACGAACATCATCATTTTCTTCGGTCTGTATATCCCGCTTTTTTACGCTCTTTTCGGGGTGCTTTTGCTCGCCTTTACCGACTTTACGCTGGGCGGAACGGGCACCAATCAGGTCCTATATTACGTCGGTCTCGGTCTGAGCCTATTAGGCTCGGTGATCATCACGGTACGCACCTGCTTCGTGCGCCCGATCTCCGCGATCTTCGAGCCGCTCGTTAATCTGATCCGCGATTACCGAGAGAAAAGGGCGGCGCGTCGCGCCGAGAAAGAGGGCTACGCCGACGACGCGTACGAACCCGATCCGTACGATCGCGACGAGTACTTAGATCGCTATCGTGACGGAGATCGTTTCGTGCGCGAGCCGAGCGGTTACGCGCCGCGCTATCGAGAGTATCCCCCTTATGAGGATCGCTATGGCGATCGGGCGGAATATCCCTCCCGTGATCCGTACCTTTCTCGCGATAGGTACGCTCCCCGTGATCAATACGCACCCCGAGATCAATACGCTCCCCGAGATCAATATACACCTCGCGACCCGTATGCTACCGCCGCATCTTCCGCTCCGTATGCTCCTCGTGACTTATACGAAGGCGCGCCGAGAAATGAAATGCCGCAGCGCGACTACGATCGGCAGGACGACGCGAGATCGACCTACGAGGACGACGCGCCCGCTTACGACGAGAGCTATCGTTTGACCGCGCGCGCTCCGTACGAACAGAGGGGTGAGAAGTCTCGCCGTGACTACGGTGACCCTCGCGCGCCTTACGGCGACGATTCATATCCGCGATTCGGGATGCGTACTCCTCGCGAACCCGAGGCGGAGCGCCCGTTGATCTATTACAGCGAGCGCCGACCCGGCATCTTGGTCAAGGAGTATTCCGACCGATTCGATCTGTATCGGGAGGACGCGAACGGCAGGGTATTCATCGGCACGGAATACAAGGGCGAATAGTATGCTTTTCAAGGGACAAACAAGGGAGACAATCAGGAATTATCCCACGGCGGAGAGGGGGAGCAGCAGGCGCATCTGGGAGCTGGATTTTCTGCGTGGCTTCACGATCATCTTGATGGTCATCGACCACTTTATGTTCGACCTTGCGTACCTCTTTTCTCCCGATTGGATCAAGCAGGGCGGCGCCGCCGAAGCGGTGGCTCGCTTTGCGAAAATGTGGTGGGATCACGGCAAATCTTGGGTCGGAGAGACCCGCGACGTCGTGCAGGTCATCGCCCTCTGTATCTTCTTCGGTCTGTGCGGCGGCAGTACGATCTTCAGTCGCGACAACCTGACCCGCGCGATGAAGACCTTTCTTGCGGCGGCGGTGATCACCCTCGGCACCTATCTTGCCTCCGTCCTTGACATTATCGATTCTTACGACATCATTACGTTCGGCGTTCTGCATATGCTGTCGATCGCGACCCTGCTCGTGGCTACCGTCTATCAGCTGACCCGATTGGCGAAGGAGCGGGGCGATCTCGTCTTCGTGATCGTCAGCGCCGTCCTCGCGGGGCTCGTCTTCCTCGCCGATTATCTGATTGGACAGGCGGACGTCGCTTATAACGAATGGTTACTCCCGCTCCATCAGGATTTCGCCCATCCCGCCCTGGTCGGCGGCGACTACTTCCCGCTGATCCCCTATCTCGGCTATGCCTTCGCGGGTGCGGCGGTCATCACGATCTTCTACGGCGGGGGAAAGTCCCTCTTGCCGAAACTCGACGGCGGGTGGAATCGTCCCTTCCGCTTCGTCGGCAGGCACACCCTCTTGATCGTGATCGCGCATCAGGTCGTGAATATGCTGTTGCTCGCGCTCGTGACCGGACTTCTCGTGGATTTCGGCAATTTCGTGATCTTTTGATCTCGGCACTCCACGCTCGCCGTCTCACGCGCGACCATCCTTTATAATATTTTTATTATAACCTTTTCTCTTATCGCTTGACAGATACGCCTTCGGGGGATATACTTATTACCGTGATGAAACGTGGGATATGCCCGCGTCTCGCCGCAAATATTTTGTTTTTTCGGGATATACTTATGAAAATCGGCTTTGATAACGCATTGTACGTAAAGAAACAATCGCAGGCGATCCTCGAGCGCATCAACAGTTTCGGCGGAAAGCTCTATTTGGAATTCGGCGGAAAGCTCTTTGACGACTACCACGCGGCTCGCGTGCTCCCCGGGTTCGACGTCAATGCGAAGGTCAAATTGCTCCAAAAGCTCAAGGACAAAGCCGAACTCATCGTGGCGGTCAACGCCGCCGATCTGTAGAAGAACAAGATCCGTGCCGATATGGGCATCGACTACGGTCACGACGTGATGCGTACGATCGACAATATCCGTTCGCTCGGCATCTTCGTCGGCAGTATCGTGATCACGCAGTACGCGGGACAGCAAGCCGCGGACCTCTTCAAAAAGAAACTCGAACTGCGCGGTGAGAAGGTCTATATCCACACTCGTACGAAGGGCTATCCGACCGACGTCAATACGATCGTTTCGGACGAAGGCTACGGCATGAACCCCTACATCGAGACCGAGCGCCCGCTCGTCGTGGTGACCGCCCCCGGTCCCGGCAGCGGCAAGATGGCGACCTGCCTTTGCCAGCTCTATCACGAGAGCAAGCGCGGCGTGAAGGCGGGGTATGCGAAGTTCGAGACCTTCCCGATCTGGAATATCCCCTTAAAGCACCCTGTGAATATCGCCTACGAGGCGGCGACCGCCGACCTCAAGGACGTCAATATGATCGACCACTTCCACCTCGAAGCCTACGGCGTCAAGACGGTGAACTACAACCGCGACATCGAGGTCTTCCCGGTCGTGAAGGCGATCTTGACCCGCATTCTCGGCGAATGCCGCTATCAGTCTCCGACCGATATGGGCGTCAATATGGCAGGGTACGGCATCGTCGACGACGAGGTCGTCCAAGCCGCCGCGAAGCAGGAGATCATTCGTCGCTACTATCAGACGAAATGCTACTATAAGCAAGGTCTCACCGACGCGGACACCATCGACAGAATGGAAGTCCTGATGAGTGAGCTCGGGCTCTCTCCCGCCGATCGCAGGGTGGTGGAACCCGCTCTCGCGAAGGCGAAGGCGTGCGGCAAAAGGGTGGTCGCGCTCGAACTGCCGAACGGACAGATCGTGACGGGCAAGACCACGGACGATCTCGAGGCGGCTTCGACCGCGCTTCTGAACGGCATCAAGGTGCTCGCGGGCATCGCCGATCCGATCAAACTGATCGCCCCCGCGGTCATCAAACCGATGGTCGCCCTGAAAAAGAAGACCTACAAGGAGCGCCATTATCAGCTCGACCCCTCGGAAGTGCTGATGGCTCTCGTGGTCAGTCAGACCAGCAACCACGCGGCGGAACTCGCCGTCGAACACCTGAAGGAGCTCAGGGGGTGCGAAGCGCATTCCACCTGCATCTTGAGTGCGGCGGACGAAAAGCTCTTTAAGCGTCTCGGGATCAACCTGACCTGCGAGCCGGAGTTCCCCGACGCGAACCTATATATGTAATCACGCTACCAAGCAAATACCAAAATAAAAAATAACGGAGGCACATATGGCAACATCATTTCTTGAGAAGGCGTTTGATTTCGAAGCACATTTGCCCGAGATGGGTATCATCGCTATGGCGGGAGCGAAGGAGCTCGGCGAGCGTATTGACAATTATCTCGTGCAATGGTACAATGAAGAGGCGATAAAGCACGGCAAAGAGTCCTTTACGAAAAAGACCTTCCTTCTGGAGCACGGCTGCCTTCGCTTTACTTCCGGCGACGCAAAGGCGCTCATCAAGGAATCCGTCCGCGGTATGGACATCTTCATCATTTGCGACGTAGGCAATTACAGCATTCGTTACAATATGTACGGAATGAACGTTCCGATGTCCCCGGACGATCACTATGCCGACTTAAAGAGGATCATCTCCGCGATCGGCGGCAAGGCGAACTCCATCACGGTCATTATGCCGATCCTGTACGGCGGCAGACAGCACAAGCGCAGCGCGCGCGAATCCCTGGACTGCGCGATGATGCTCCAAGAGCTCGAGGCGCTCGGCGTGACCGAACTCATCACCTTCGACGCGCACGATCCCCGCGTGCAGAACGCGACGCCCTTGATGGGATTCGACAACTTCATGCCGTCCTATCAGATCATCAAGGCGCTGTTAAAGCGTTTCGACGATCTGCGTCTTGACAAAGATCACTTCATGATCGTCAGCCCGGACGAGGGCGCGATGAACCGCAATACCTACTATGCGTCCATTTTGGGGCTCGACCTCGGT
>JAFZZX010000205.1 GCA_017615515.1 Clostridia bacterium | reverse complement strand
ACTTTCTCCTTTTATTCTGCGCTTTCCGCAGGAAGTACCGTAATGACGATCTTTTGTGCCGTCGTGAAGTCGTGGGTCTACAAGAGGACGGTGTCGACGATCTTGTAACCGCCGAAGATCTCTCCCCCCATCTCTGGCGCGCCGTACACGGCGTAGACCAGATAGGGAAGCGTGTTGGACGCGCCGACTTCGACCTCCACGTCGGTGAGACCCTCCGCCGAGAAACGAACGCGGGTGCCTGCCGCGTGCTTGATGTTGAGCGACGAGAGGATCGTATCCACTTGATAGCCGATTTCGTAATCGGTCAGGCGGGAGAGGGTGACGGGATAGCACTTGGGCAGGAAGGTCTCGGGCAGGACGAAGGTATAAGAGGTTTCGCCGTCCGCCGTCTTGACCTGCAAGGTGGTCTCGGGCGGGTGCGGGATCATGCCCGCGCCTGTGAGTGTGGGGATCGATCCATCTGTCATCGTCCACGCGCCGCCGAAGTCCAGTCCGTATTCCTCGCCTTCGAGATAGGACGCCTGTTCCGACACCAGTCCTGTTTCAAATAGGACTTTTTTGCAATACGATTCATTGTTGATCGTTCTGCTTGTATAATAAGACGCATTGTAATTGATCGCCCAAAGTGCCGATGTAATATCATTGATCCAAACCGATACAAAGCCTTTGGTATCTACGATCACATAGGTTAGGACTGACGACGATAGGTTGGACTTAATGGCGATCGGGAATACGAAGGAGCCATTCGAGGTATAGAAACAACCATTCATAAGCGCTTTGTTTACGGGGTTGGAATGAATCACGTCGGTTCTGTATTGAGCGTAGGTAGAGGCGAGAGCCTTGGCGTAGTTGGCGAATTCGGTTTTTGAACCGAATCCAAAGAGGTTCGCAACGACGGTTTGGAGATCAACAAGGTTCGTGTTAACGTCGTTTCCGAAAAGCATTGCGTACGGATGATTGGCGCCGATCACTGCGCTTCGAGAAAGAGTATTGCTTGCATTCCTGGCAAAGGAAACGTAAGACTCGCCATAAAGGGCAACGGCTGCATTGTAAAAAACGGTATAATCATTCAATGCGGCGCTGTCGATCGTGGGAGTATAAGTTGTCCCGTTTGTCGGTATCTCATAATGCGCCATAAACGTAGCAAAATGCTCGCTGAGAGAATTAAAGGAAGCGATCGTAGAATTCGGTGCAGAGATCGTCGTGTGATCGGAGAGTTCATCAAGATCTCCGAAATCTTCGGCGATCATTCCAAATGGATTGCAATCGTCATACTTTATATTGACTGTGGTTCCGTTATATCCTGAAATGGATCTTTCACGCAATTCGGAACACATTTCCGCCGTCAGGGCGTGGGCGTTGTTTTCGTAGGCGGTGCCGAGCGAAGTGGCGGAGCCGGAGACCTTGCCGATGGCTTCGTCGTAATAGATGTGATAGAGGGGGATCGCGCTCGCCGTGCCGGACATCAAGGTCCTGCCGAAGACGCCCTGCGTCAGGCGAGAGACCGCCGCGCCGTCACGGTACGAGGACGCTTTCGCGCTGCCGATCGCGAAGATCGAAGCGATGCGTTCCGCGCTCGCTACGTTGCCGATGACCACGCCGACGCGCGCATAGGCTTCGACCGCGCCGCTCGTGACGTTATACGCCGTGCCGACCCCTTCGACCGCCGCGTTCGAGGAGCAGTTCAGCATCGCGAAGCGGGGCGAGGAGCTCTTCGCTTCGCCGAGGATGCCGCCCGCATAGACCCAGCCGTATTGCGCCTTGATATTGCCCTTGAAGGAGCAACGGGTGATCGCGCCCGCCGTGGCGGAGCCGCAGATGCCACCGACCAGCACTTTGTTGCTGTCCGTGGTCACGACCTTGGTCAATATGTCCATCTCGCCCGTGACGTGGCAATTGTCGATATAGGTCTGCATCGCCGAAGCGACGAGGAGACCGAACCTGAGATCGCCGCCCGTCACGCCCGAGTCCTTGTCGAGGAGCATCGAGGCGTTCTGAATGGTCAGATTCTTGATGACGGCGTCGGTCGCGTCTGCGAAGAGACCGACTTTGCCGTCTGCGTTGGACTTGGTGAAACGAAGCCCCGTGATCTTGTGTCCGTTGCCGTCGAAGACGCCCGAGAAGGGCTTGCTGCTGCTGCCGATCGGGGTGAAATCGACCCCCGTCAGATCGATGTCGCGCGTCAAGCGGTAATAGAGAGGAGCGGTCACCTTGACCTCGCCGAAGGTCATCGTGATGCTGCCCGTGATCTCTTGGAGTTCTGCTGCGCCCGAGATAAGGATCGGGTCGGCGTAACTGCCCGCGCCGAGATGATAAAGGAGCGGCTCGGACTTAGCGAGCACCTTGCCGTCCGCGTCCAGGGCGGAGATCACGTACATATGGTCGCCACTCGTCGAGTAGGGCGGCTCGTAGGCGGTGTCTAAAGTGCGGATCGTATAGCCCGTGCCGTCGGTCATCGTACACTTGACGGAGTACGCCGCGGCGCCGTCGTAGGCGTCCCAAACGACGACCTTCCCCTCGAGGTGAGCGAAAAGGGTGTCCACCTTCGCCGTCCGACGACAAGCGGGGACTGCCGCGAAGGAAAGAATCAGTATGATGATAAAAAATGCGATGCTAATTTTGCGGATCATAACGTTACCTTATTTATCATTATAAATAATTATCTCCTTTTAGTCAACGGCGAAAAGCGAAATCGCGGCGGGCGGGCATAATCTTGGTCTCGGACGCATACAGTTGGTTATAACACTTCGGGAGGGGGAAAATATGAAAACGGAATACGGTGAATTGCAGGTCGCTACGGTCGGCCATTATGAAGACGAGGTGCTCGTCGAGACGACGGCGGACGCGTCGGAACGCGGCGGCGCCACCAAGGTGCTGTCGCTCGAGGCGGAAGTGAAGGCGGCGAGCGCCGAACTATTGGACGGCGAGGCGGAGGTGACGGGCAAGGTCAACTATCGCCTGTTGTATCTCGATAGGCAGGATAGACTGTGCGGGCTGGACTACTTCAAGGATTTTAAGTGCCGCGTGAAGGGCGAGGGCATATCGCCGAGCGGTAAATGCGCCCTGCGCTTTACGGTGCCCGACCAAGAGGCGACGCTTCGCGGCGACGAGATCGCGTTGAGTGCGATGGTCGGGGTGGCTCTCGATTGTTTCGGCGAAAAGAGCGAGCAGGTCGTAACGGCGGTCGAGGGTGCGGAGAGTAAGAAAGGCGCAGTCATCTCGGAGCGCGTCACGAGGAGCGAGCGCACGATCGAGCTCGAGAAGGTCGTGGATTCCGGTCCGAGCGTCAAGAAGATCGTGCTCTTCGGCGTGGACGCGATCCTATCCAAGGCAGAGCAAAAGGAGGGCGGCAATGAGCTCGTCGGCGAAGTGCGCGCGAATATCCTCTATTTGAACGAAGCAGACGAGGCGGTGGAAGTCTCCGCGACCATTCCCTTCTGCGAGACCGTCGGCGAGGGTGCGGCGGAGTACGCCGTGTCGGTCAAGAACGCTCGCATCGTGCTGACCGACGACGAAGGCGGCGGCGTGATCGAGGTAGAGGTCGCCGTGTGTGTCGAACAGCTATCGCACGAGGTCGTCGAGACCGAGGTCGTCACGGCGGCGGTGGGCGAGACGGGAGAGGCTGTCGAGCGTTTGTCGAAGGTCGGCACAAGACGGTATCTCGGGCAGATCTTCTCGGAAGAGACTCTGACGGGGACGATCCCGCGCGGGGAAGGCGGCTTCGTGGCGTTCGTCAGACCCGGGTGTCATGCGATCGCGGACGTTGCGGTGGTGGACGGCGCCGTCAAGGTAGAGGGGGTCGCGGCGTTCCAGGCGGCGTGCCTCGCCGACGGGAAGTACACGGCGGTGCAGGGCGAATTGCCCTTCTCCTATCTCCTGCCCTTGGAGGGTGCTGCGGCGGGACAGAGCGCGGAAGCAAGGTTCACGATCACCGACGCAAAGGGGACGATGACGACGGACGGCATCGTGATCACGGCGAAGGTGTGGATCGCGGTGACGATCTATGAAGACCGGGTCTGTTCGTTCCTCTCGGACGTGACGGAGGGGGATCCCTATCCCGAGAGCGGGGCGGGGATCAGCGTCTACTTCGCGGAGAAGGGCGAAGATGCGTGGAGCATCGCTAAAGCGATGAAGGTCTTGCCGAGCGCGCTCGTCGAGGCAAATCCTTTCCTCGAAGGAGCCTTGGAAGAGGATAAAAGGATCCTGATCCTCAGAAAGAAGTGAGTGTCTCTCTGTAGATTTTTGACGCATTGCTTGCAATCGTCAAAAATCTGCGCGCTAGCGCCTAGAGCGAGAGAAGCGAGCGTCTCTTTTGCTTGCAATCGTCAAAAATCTGCACGCTAGCGCCTAGAGCGAGAGAAGCGAGCGTCTCTTTTGCTTGCAATCGTAAAAAATCTGCGCGTCAGCGCTAGAGCGCCGCGAAGCAAGTGTCTTTCTAATTAGGAATTAGGAATTATGAATTAGGAATTGGGGGGTCGCTTCGCTCCGAATAATACACCCTTTCCGAGAAATCTTGGATTTCAAGGGAGGAAAGGGGGATCGTCTGCCGACGAAGTCGGGAGAGGGGGTTTTAAACCCACCATTCCCGCCTATCGGCGGCAATCAAGCCTCCCTTACAAGGGATGCAAATCTGCGCGTTAGCGCCTAAAGTGAAGCGCAGCGTAACGTCTCTTATCTGCTTAGCAGATAATTCGGCAGATAAGTCGGCTGTTGCGAGTGTGTTTTGCTTCGCCTATTATATTCGATAAATGCAATATTCAATAAGTGGAATTACTTTCGGAAGAGGTCGGCGAGCCAGCTGCGGTATTCGACCTCTTCTTTTCCGTTTTCCTCGGCGGCTATGAAGCACATCGGCGGGAAGGCGACGCACCACCAGTTCTGTCCTTCGCCCGTGCCGAGAGAGACGATCACGGCGTCGTATTCTCCCGCTTCGAGCGTGAGGTCGCCGTAGCTCCTGGTCGGGAACCGCTCCCGTCCGAGTGTCACGCGGCTGACGTAGGTGTAGCCGCAGGAGACGAGGGTGTCGTTCGCGGTCTTCTCGATCTCGTTCCTTTTTGCGTTTAGGAGCGACCACATCTCGCTTTTGTCCGATATGCCGACCGATAGCGGCGCGAGGTACTGGACGATCGCGTCCCTGACGGCGAGTTTTACGCTTTGATCTTCTCCGCTGTCCGAATTGGCGCGCACGTGTATCCTTATATAATCTTCGGGATTTTGGCGCGGCGTGCAGGAGATCAGCAAGAGGGTGGCGACGACGGCGAAGACGATCAGCATTAAAAAGATCAATATGTAGCGTTTCATACCGCGAGTTTCGACCGCTTTCCCTTACGTTATACCGCGGCTCGCATACTTTTTCCTCATCTTTCCATACTATCAGCAAATCATTCACGCGAGGTGACTATGAAAAAGGCATTGATCCTGACGGTTTTGTTGGTCTTTTGCGCGGTGGCGGCGCTCCTCTTCACGACGACGGCGAACGCCGATGCCGAGGTCTTGAAGCAGGGTTCGACGGGCGCGCAGGTTCGGACCGTGCAGACCAAACTCAAGAATTGGGGCTATTACACGGGCTCGGTGGACGGCATTTACGGCCCTAAGACCGTCGCTGCCGTCAAGTATTTCCAAAGGAAAAACGGGCTCAGCGAGGACGGCGTCGTCGGCGCGAAGACCGCCGCGGCGATGGGGATCACGCTGTCCTCTTCGTCCTCCTCGTCCTCGTCTTCGACTTCCTCCGCGGGCGGCACCTATTCCTCGTCCGACAGTTATCTTCTCGCGAAGTGTATCTATGCCGAAGCGCGCGGCGAGCCTTATACGGGGCAGGTCGCGGTCGGGGCGGTGATCCTCAATCGCGTGCGCTCCTCGAAGTTCCCGAACACCATCGCGGGCGTGATCTATCAGCCCTACGCCTTCACCTGCGTGTCGGACGGGCAGATCAACCTGACCCCCGACGCGAGCGCCAAGAAAGCGGCGCAGGACGCCTTGAACGGGTGGGATCCGACGGGCGGGTGCCTGTACTATTACAACCCCGCCACCGCGACGAGCAGTTGGATCTGGTCTCGCACCGTGATGCTGAGTATCGGCAAACACAATTTCGCTTTATAAGGAGAAATCTATGCAACAAACGGTTATCGAAGAAAGAAAACGCAGAGGAAAGGACGTTGCCGCGATCGTCGTGATCGTGGTGCTGGCGGCGCTGTCCATCGTCTTCACGACCTTGTTCGTGACCGCGAAAGTCGCGGAAAACAGAGCGAACGAGAGTTATCGCACCCTCGCCGAGACCACCTATCGCAAGAGTTACTATTCCCTTCTATACAACGTGGACGGCCTCGAGACCGCGACCGACAAATTGAGCGTTGCCTCGGGCAAAGCCACCCGCCAAGAGTACCTCGCGGATATGACCGCCTACGCCACCGCCGCGGCGGAGAACATGGCGGCGTTCACGCCCGAGGAAACGGGGGACTCCAAGATGCTGAAGTTTATCAACCAAACGGGCGATTTCGCGAAATATCTCGACGACAAACTCAATAAGGGCGGGAATATCACTGAGAGCGACCGCGAGACCATCGACGGCATTCACACCTCGGTCAAGAGGATCAAAGGGGACCTTGCCGCCCTGTCGGATGAGGTGGAAGGGGCGGACTTCTCCTTCGTGGACGCGATCAAGCAAAAGGACGGCGCCTTCGGCGAGACCCTCTCCGCCTTCGAGAGTAAGGAGATCGACTATCCGTCTATGATCTACGACGGTCCGTTTAGCGATTCGCTTGCCGAGCGCGAGGCGAAAGCCCTCTCGGGCGACGTGATCGACGAAGGGCGCGCAAGGCTCTACGTGCGGAGCATTCTCGGACTGGGCGAAAGTGCGGAAATATCCGTGCAAAACGGGACAAAATCCGTTTTCGAATGTTACGACTGCGAGGCGGTGACGGATCGGGGCAGAGCCTACGTGACGATCGCGAAACAGGGCGGATTCCCCGTGTCGGTGAATTATCCCGAAATCACGCCGACGGGCACCCACGTCGAGGCGATCGACGCCGAGCATTATGCGGAAGAGTATGTCCGTGATCTCGGCATTCCGTCGATGCGGGCGGTGTGGGCGAGCCTGTACGAGAACGTCTATTACGTCAACCTCGCGGCGGAGAAAGACGGCGTGATCCTCTATCCCGACCTTGTGAAGGTCAAAGTCGCCGCCGACAACGGCAAGATCCTCGGCATGGAGAGCCTGAACTATATCTATAATCACACCGACCGCAATATCGCCGCCGCCACCGTGACCGAGCGGGAAGCCCATGACGCCATCAGCGAGTATATCGCAGTCACTTCCTGCCGCCTCGCACTCGTCCCCACCAAGGGGGACGGCGAAGCCCTCACCTACGAATTCTTCGGCACGAAAGGAGAGGACAAGTATTTCGTGTACGTGGATGCGCTGTCGGGGGAGGAAATGAAGATTATGCGGGTGCTGGACGGTGAAAGAGGGGT
>JAFZZX010000021.1 GCA_017615515.1 Clostridia bacterium | reverse complement strand
GGAACTTGATCTGCAACTTGGAGATAGAGGCTTGTCCGCTCTCCAAGAAGAAAGCGAGCGCGGGAGCGAAGAGTTCGTCCTCGCCGTCGTCATCCGTCGCGTCCGTGGCGGCAGGATCGGGTGGCGGGACCTCTTTGGCGGCGTAGATACTCTTCTCCGCCGTATAGTCGAAACGACAGTCGTTCTGCGTCTTGACGTATTCGATGATGGAATCCAATTCCTCTTCCGAGATGAACGGCCCTTGCAAGCGCACAAGATCGCCGCCGTCCGCCGGCATATACAGCATATCGCCGTTGCCAAACAGACCTTCCGCACCGGCGCGGTCGATGATGGTCTTGGAATCGATGTAGGAACCGACCTTGAAGGCGATCCTTGCGCGCAGGTTGGCTTTGATCGTACCCGTGATGACGTCGACGGAGGGTCTCTGGGTCGCGAGGATCATATTGATGCCCGCGGCACGCGCCTTGGCGGCGATGCGGTTGACCTTCTCGTCGATCTCCTTCCTCGCAACGTACATAAGATCCGCCATCTCGTCAATGATGAAGACGATGTAATATAGGCGCTTGCCGCCCTGCTTCTCCATCTTCGTGTTGTACGAGTCGATGTCCTTGACCCCCGCATTCATCAAGAGGTCATAACGGCGCTCCATCTCGTCCACGAGCCAGGAGAGCGCGTTGATCGCCTTGTCGGGTTCGGTGATGGTAGAGGGGATCAACATATGCGGCATATTACGATAGCCGGACAGCTCCACCTTCTTCGGGTCGATCATAATAAAGCGAACGACCTCGGGCGAATAGTGATAGATGATGCTAGAAATGATGACGTTCAAACATACGCTCTTACCGCTACCGGTCGCACCCGCGACGAGAAGGTGCGGCATCTTGAGCAGGTTGCCGTAGACGGGCGTACCGCTGACGTCCACGCCGATCGCGAACATCAACTTGTTCTTCTGCTCGAAGACGGGAGAATTGATGATGGAACGCAAGCCGACGGTCGAGCATACCTTGTTCGGCACCTCGATGCCGACCGCGTCGAGATCGGGGACGGAGGGAATGATACGAATGTCCTTTTTGTTGACTTTCAGTTTACGCTTGATATCCTTTTCGAGCGGGGTCAGTTTGTTGACCGACATATTATCGGGAAGGGTCACGGCGAACTGCGTGAAGGTCGGACCCGTCTTGTGATCCACGACCCGCGAATCGATATTGAAGGACGCGAGCGCCTCGATCAGGGTCTCACCCATCTCTTCGACGTTCTCCTCGTCCTCGATCGGCGGAAACTCCTTTAAGAGGGTGACGGGCGGAGCCGTATAGGGACGCGGAGGCGTCTCCTGCTCCTCGCGCATGACCTCTTCGATGTCCGGTTGCTTGACCTTATTCGGCGGAATATAGGAGCCGACGGGTTTAGGATCGTTGTCGCTCGTACGGTGGGTGCCGCCGAGATCCGAACGCGGCTTGCGAATGCGGATCGGCGCTTCCTCTTCCTCGACAACGGCTTGCGGGGGAACGAAACGAACGGGCTGTTCACGCGTGATCTTGGGCTCCAGGGGCGTCACGGGCGCAGTCTCGACGGGCTGCATTTCGGACGCGTCACGAGGCGTGATCGTAGTGAGGGGTTCTCTCGGGAACGCGGGGGGGGTCGTCCGCTCCTCTCCGTGAGCGACGGGTGCGACGGGTTCGACCGCAGGCGCAACGGGAGCGGCGGTGGGAGAGACTGTTTCGGGAACGACGGGCGCGGGTTTAACGACGGGCGCGGGCTCGGGTTCGGGATCCTGCACCGCAACGGCAGGCGCGGGAGAAACGGGTTTCCTCTGCATGACGGGCTCTTCCCCGAGGAAAGGCTCACGCGTAGGCTCTTTCGGACGGAGGGAACGAATGCGCTCCAAGTCCGCAACGTCCGTGATGATGTCGTCGTAATTCGTATTTTGCCTGCGCTCCGCCCTCTTCGGCGAAGGATCGACGGCGGGAGAGGCGTCGGTGCGCTGCGTGAAGGTGGGAGCCGTATTCACGCTCTCGCCGGAAGACGAAGTAGCGGGATCGCCCGTGCGCGAAATCACGGGATCGGCGGTGCGATAGTCGGTCTGCTCCGAACGATCCTCACGGTATCTCCTGATAAAGGGCGGCAGATCGGAAAAGGCGTCCACGTTGTCTTCACTGGCGCGGCGCGTATCGGCACGCGGCTCTTCGCCGGGAAGAGAGGGCGTGATGGGTACGTATTCGTCATATTCGTCCGTATAAGGTTCGGTCTCGTTCGGGGAACGAAGTGTGTCGTAACGTTCGGCGCGAGAATGCGGGATCATGCCCTCGGGCGCATTGAGCGGTCTGTCGTCGGTCAGATCGAAGAAGGTGGGTTCGGGCGATTTTTTAGAGAAAAAGCCTCTGAACTTCAGTTTACGAGCGTCTCTCTGACCCGGGCGAACCTTGTCAACGAAGAGAGCGAGCTCGCCCTCGTCGCGACGGGTAGCGCCCTTTTCCGCCCTTTTCGAGGGACGACGGGGAGCCGCCGACTTCTCCGAAGGCTCGCCTGCGCGCATCCAGGGCAACAAGGCAAAGAACAGCACGACGAAGAAAAGGACCGCAAGCGGGATCGCGGCGTATTTGCCGATCCAAGAAAGGAGCGGATAGACGATCCAAGCGACCAAGACGCCGCCGCTCGTGCCCAGGCACGCGTCGTAACACGCGTTAACGTACGTAGCAAAAAGCACCGAATCGCCGAGCGCGTCAAACTCCGCGTAAGAAGTCAAGATCTGTAGCCACGCCAAGAAGATGACGGCGATCACGCCGCCGTAGATCGCCCCGCGGAGCGAGACGCGTTTGCGAATGACGCGATTAAACAAGGTCGCCAAGATCGCGATGGCGAAGAAAGGATACCCCATAAAGCCGAAGGCTCCCTGCAAAAAACCCCTGACCGTCCCGCCGAACAACCCGATCATACCGAGCAGTCCGAATGCGAATACCGCGATCGCAAGGATGGTCACGGCGAAACCGCCGCGCTGTTTTTTGGGTGGATCGTCGTATCTGTTTCGATGGTCGTCTCTGTTTCTCATTGGTATATCTCCGTCAGATCGAATCGGGGATCTTTCCCCACGTAACCGACGCCGATCTGCTTCGTAAGGAAGATCGTGCGGATCACGTCGTCGATCTGCTGTTTAGTCAAGTTATCCACGATGGCAATGCGTTCGTCGAGGTCGAAAATCTCGTTCTTAATGAGAGCAGCTCTGCCTTGCGCGCGCATAAGGGACATCGAACTCTCTCCGCCGAGGATCAAGCCGCTCTTCACCTGCATTTTCGCCCGATAAAGCGCCTCGTCGTCCAAGCCTCGCGCCGCGAAATCGTCGACGCACTTCTTGACGGCGCGAACCGCCTTTTCGAGATTCTTCGGATTGGTACCGAGATAGATGCAATGAGCGCCCGCCTTCTCATAGAGGGAAGAATAGTCGTAGACCGAGTAGACCAGTCCGAGCCGCTCGCGGATCTCTTGGAACAAAAGACTGCTCATACCGCCGCCGAGGACGACGGACATCGCGGAGATCGCGTAGGTGCGGTCGTCAACGATGGGGAGCGACGGGAAGGCGAGGGTCAGATTCGCCTGCTCGATGTCCTTATACTCCGCGTTCACCTTGCCTCCGAAGGTGGTCGGCAATACGAAGGAGCGCTTCTCCACCGGACGGTCGGGGAAACGAAAATAGCGTTCGGTAAGGGAGATCGCCTCTTCGCGCGAAATGTTGCCCGCGATGGAGACGACGATATTCCTCGTGACGTAATGGCGATCGACAAAGGCGTGAATGTCCTCGGATGAAAAGCGCTTTACGTTCTCCGCCTCGCCGAGGATCGTCCTGCCGTAGGGATACTCTCCCCAAAATGCCGCGGAACACAGATCCTGCGACAGATCGTCGGGTTGGTCGGCGACCATGCCGATCTCCTCGAGGACGACGCCCCGCTCTTTCTCGAGTTCCTCGGGCGGGAAAACGGAATGGAGCAGAATATCCGAAAGGATCTCCGCGCACTGCTCGGTCACGTCGTCGACGCATTGGAAATAAAATGCCGTCATCTCCTTGGACGTGTAGGCATTCATATTCGCGCCGAGCGAATCCATTTCGCGAACGATGTCGAAAGCGGTGCGTTTCTCGGTGCCCTTGAAAAGAACGTGCTCGGTATAATGAGCGATGCCGTTGTCTTCGGCAACTTCATTGCCGCTGCCGACCTTCACGAAAACGCCGAGGGAAACGGAATGGATATGGGGAATATATTGATACGCCAGGCGAAGTCCGCCCGCCAAGGATATAATTTCACTCATAGCAATATTATACATAAAATAAATATATATGTAAAGTGCAAACGAGACTTTTCCGAATAACTTTTCAAAGAAAAATCATATAATTTGCTATGAAAGTATTGCCCGCCGAAACCCAAAGGAAACCCTCTCGCCGAAAAAGGATCGAGATCCTCTCTTCCCTCGCGATCATCCTGACCATCCTCGCCCTGACCTTCGTGACGGGAATGACATACCGATATAACGGTGAGACCGAACGCGCAAGCAGCTTCGCGATCTATAAAGGCGACACGGAGAGGAAAGAAGCCGCCTTGATGTTCAACGTGTACGAAGGCGCGGAAAACATCATAAAGATCCTCGACATTTTGCGGAAATATTCGGCAAAAGCAACCTTTTTCATCGGCGGGATATGGGCAGAGAAAAATACCGATACTCTTCTCAAAATCGTCCTTGCGGGACAGGAACTCGGGAGTCACGGATACCTACATAAAGACCACGCGAAACTGTCAATCGAACAAAACAAAGAAGAGATCGCGATCAGCTCGCGGCTCGTCGAAAAAGTCACGGGGCAACCCGTCACCCTCTTCGCCCCGCCCTCGGGCTCATTCGGCGAAAACACCGAGACGGCGTGCAAGGCGCTCGGCATGAAGATGATCCTATGGAGCAAGGACACGATCGACTGGCGGGACGACGACGTCGACCTCCTCGTAAAGCGTGCCACAAAGAATATCTCCGAAGGAGATATGATC
>JAFZZX010000204.1 GCA_017615515.1 Clostridia bacterium | reverse complement strand
TTCCGGGTCGCGCGTCGTGCGGAGCCGACGGAGTTTGATGTCCTCGAGCCCCCCTGTCGGGTCGATGATCGCGCCGTCCGACACGCGCTTGTAGATCGCGTTGACCGTGAAATCCCGACGGAAGGCGTCCTCTTCGGGCGTGGAAACGAAGGTCACTTCCGAGGGGGTATGTTGCCCTGATTCGAGGGGGTAACTGTCCCTGCGGAAGGTCGTATATTCGAAGGATTCCTCTCCCCGCGACAGCTTGACCGTACCGACGCGCGGATTGACGTCGCGCACGGTAAAAAGCCCGACCGTCTCCTCAGCGAGGCGTTCGGGCGATAAGGCTCCGCAAATATCGATGTCGGAGCAGGGCAGTCCGATGAGTTCGTTGCGGACGGCTCCCCCCACGAGATAGATCGGAGCAGAGACTCTCTCTTGCAACAGTTCGAGGGTCGTCATCGTCAGTTCGATACTTTGACCGTGTAAACGTCTTCGGTGTTTTCGTCCACCTTGACCTTTTGGGAGATCTCCACGCCGCAGATCACGAGGACGTCTTTCCCGTGCGCGATAAGTGGCAGGTCGTCTCTGTCACGGTTCGGGTATTTGATGTTGGTCAGATAGTTGCCGAGCGTCTTGGTGAACCCGCCGAACGTCGTGAAAATATCCCCCTCGCGACGATTGCGGATCACGCTGCCTTCGGGGATCTTCTTCGGGTCGAAACGCAGTCCCACGCCGCGATAGTCGCCGATCGTGAGGGTCGTCCCGTTCGGCAGGACGGTGTCGCCCTTCTTGAAGGGGAACTCGTATGGCACGCTCTCGGTCGCCCGCATGATCATCAGGTGTTCGGGCGCCTTGATCGCGACGAGCCCCTGCGACAGGCTGATCTCTTTGCCCGTCTCCTTGTTTAGGAGAGATAGGACGTCCATCAGGTTGCATTGTTCGAAGTCGAGCGCGAAGCCTTGTTCGATCATCGCCTTGCGGATGCTGTGACGGACGAGGGCGGGGTGTGCGGCGGTCAGCGCCGCCACCGAGAAGACGATCCTCGAACGGTCGTCCACCTCATAGGGGACGGCGACGCTGTCCATGAAGGAGATGGTCTCCTTCGCCGCGCCGGTCAGCCGTTCGATGCTCTTTCTGTATTGAGGGAACATCTTTTCCACCACGGGGAGCACCTCGTGGCGAATGAAGTTCCTCGTGTATTCGAGGTTTAGGTTGGTGCTGTCTTCGACGTGCGGGACGTCGTTCGCCTCGCAGTATTCTTGTATGTCGAGTCTCGACAGGGAGAGCATCGGGCGGATATACTTGCCGCTTCTGGCGCTCGGGATCCCTTCGAGTCCCTTGACGCCCGTCCCGCGGAAGATGCGCATCAGCACCGTTTCGCATTGATCGTCGAGTTGGTGCGCGGTCGCGATCTTGTCCACGACGCCCTTGCGGAGCAGTTCGTCGAAGTAATGATAGCGCAGTTCGCGCGCAGCTTGTTCGATGCCGATCAAATGATCTTTCGCATAGCCGGGAACGTCCACCTTGGTATAGCAGACGGGGATGTCGTGTTCGGAGCAATAGTTCAGGACGAACTGCTGATCGGCAAGGCTCGCTTCGCCGCGAATGCCGTGCTCGACGTGGATCGCAAGGACGCGGATCATGAGGTCGTTATGATGCTCGACCAAATAATGCAGCAGGCTCATACTGTCCCTGCCACCCGATACCGCCACGCCGATCCTATCGCCTCTCTCGAACAACGCCGTATTGATTTGCATAGTTACTCCTCGCCGAGAAAGTCTCGGCATTGAATGATGTCTTGATAAAAGTGCCGGCTCCGAAGAGCCGGCGTTTTGTCTTATTCCTCAGAGATCGCGCCGACCGGGCAACCCGCTTCGCAAGCGCCGCAATCAATGCATTTCTCTTTGTCCACGACGTACTTTCCGTCTTCCTCCGCGATCGCTTCCACGGGGCAGGTGGCGCAGCACGCGCCGCACTTTACACATTCGTCACTAATCTGTCTGGGCATAATTTTTTTCTCCTTATAAATATATTACAGCTTTTACGCTCGTTTGTTATTATACCACACGCGAGAGGGCTTTTCAACAGGTAAACGGATTTTTATAAAAAGTTTTGTGAAAATAGAGCGCTTACAGACCTCGCTTGGTCGTGAAACGGCATTTCGGATAGTTTTTACACCCGCGGAAGGGGACGTTGTCCTCTCCGCATCGCGGCAAGAGCACGCCGCCGCACCGGGGACAGATCCCGCGCGCGACGTCGCGAGCGCGGCGTTTCACGTTGCGATTATGCCTGCGGGAAGAGACCGAGCGCGAGACGTTTTCGGCGCTCAGCTTTTGATAGGCGTCGGCGATCTCGTCGTCGTCCATAACGCTCGGGAGCGAGGACAGATAGCGTTGCAGTCCGGACAGCCCGATCACGTTCCCCGAGCAGGAGAGCTTGTCTGCGTTGTCGCGGATCAGTACGACGATCGACTTGACCGGCACGTCTCGTCCGACGATCCTTCTTATATGATAGCAATGGGTGGCGTTTTGCTTGACGGGATTGTAGAGGGCGTTCTTGACTCTGCCCCCCGCGAGGACTTGCGTCCATTCGCGCTGTTCGTCGTCCCCGTACAGCGTCCCCGCGCAGTTTTTGGTCTCGATCACGAGGACGCCCTTCTCGCAGACGACG
>JAFZZX010000020.1 GCA_017615515.1 Clostridia bacterium | reverse complement strand
GGGCATATTGTAGTGGTGCATATATCTCTTGAACACGTCGTCGTCGAGGCTCTCGAGCTTCTGCGCTTCGCTGATCGTGCCGAGGGTACAGGTGATCAGAGCCTGCGTGGAACCACGGGTAAAGACGCCCGTACCGTGCACGCGGGGCATCACGCCGACTTCGCACCAAATCGGGCGAATCTCTTTAAGAGTTCTGCCGTCGGGACGGACGCCGTCGTTGATGATCTTCGCGCGGACTTTCTCCTTCTTCAGAGCATACATCGCGTCGAAGATCTCCCTCTTCGAGTTCGGGAAGATCTCGGCGAAATGCGCCTGAACGTCCTTGTCGAGGTCGTCCTCGAGCGCCTGACGCTCGTAACGATTGAAGTGGGTCAGCACTTCGTCCATCTTGGCGGAAGCGTACTCGCGCACCGCTGCCGAGATCTCGGCGGGAACGGAATACATATCCACCTTGGTGGTCTTCGGCTTGCCGCAATCGGCGGCGATGCTCTCGATGAAAGCGACGATCTTCTTGATCTCCTCGTGACCGAAGAGGATCGCGCCGAGCATCTCTTCCTCGGTGATCTCGCTCGCGCCCGCCTCGACCATCATGATCGCGTCCTTCGTGCCGGACAAAGAGAGGTGCAGTCTGCTCTTCTCACGCTCGGCGGAATTGGGGTTGATGATATACTTGCCGTCCACGTAGCCGACGACGACGGAGCCCGTCGGGCCGCCCCACGGAATGTCCGAAATGGACAGCGCAATGGAGCTGCCGAGCATCGCATAGACCTCGGGCGGAATGTCGGTATCCACGCTCATCGCGGTGCAGACGACCGCCACGTCGTTAAAGAGCCCCTTCGGGAACAGAGGACGGATCGGTCTGTCGATCAAACGGCTGACAAGAATCGCCTTGTCGGAAGGACGACCTTCTCTCTTCTTGAAGCCGCCGGGGATCTTGCCCACGGCGTACATCTTCTCCTCGAAGTCAACGCCCAAGGGGAAGAAATCGATGCCGTCGCGCGGAGCGGCAGCCATCGTCACGTTGGTCAGCACCGCGGTGTCGCCGCAACGGACCAAGCAGGAACCGTTCGCTTGCTCGCAGTACGCGCCTACCTCGACGGAGACCTCTCTGCCGCCGATCGTTGTCTTGTAAATCTTTCTTTCCATTATTACCTCCTACGGACGAGACCGTCTCTGGAATCGCCCTGTTTGTTTACTGTGTGGGATGCGGCGACAGGCTCGCTTACGCCCCTCGCCGCAGCGCAAATAAGAGCAGGTCGCCCCGCTCTTATCGGCAAAAATTATTTCCTCAAGCCGAGCGCCTCGATCAAAGCTCTGTAACGCTCGATATCGGTGTTCTTCAGGTAGTTGAGGAGCTTCTTCCTCGTGCTGACCATTTGCAGCAAGCCGCGACGGCCGTGATTGTCCTTCTTGTGGACGGACAAGTGCGCGTTGAGCGCCTCGATACGGGCGGTCAGAAGCGCGATCTGAACCTCGGGAGAACCGGTGTCGCCTTCGCTGCGGGCATACTTTTTGATGATTTCGCTTTTATCCATTTTCATTACCTCCATAGGATATCGTTATTCGCCTCGAACGTAGTGACGCATAAGCGACTTGCGGGACCAGGTCCGAGGTACCTTTTCTATAATAACATTAAATAAATGGGAAGTAAAGCACTAATCCTTGAAAAATGCGATTTTCTTTTCGATCAGTTCGTCGATGCGCTCGAGGTAGCCGCGGATCTCCTTGACCTCGGCGAGACGCTCGATACGTCCGTTGCCGAAGAGCCTTTTGGAGATCGCACCCGCGCCCGAGGCGTAGATGTCGTGCGTTTCTTCCATAATATCGACGTTGTAGCGGCAGACCTTGCCGGGTTTCGCGTAGCCGACGTTCTCCTGCCTGCCAGAAGTATTCTTCTGACGGTAAATGTAGTATGGACGATAGCCCGCCCTTTCAAGCGCGTCGCAAGCGAAGTCGGACATGCGCTCGGCAAGACCGTCGCTCCTATTATCGTAGCCGTTCTCCGCAAAGACGCTGCCTCGCTTTACCGACAGCGAGTGCACGGTGACGTTCTCGGGGGCAAGGTCGATCGCGATCTCCATCGAACGACGGAAATCCTCAAAACTCTCGCCGGGGAGCATCGTGATAAAGTCCATATTCACGTCGAAGTCGCCGCCCTTGCGGACGAGATCATAGGCGCGGAATATGTCTTCGACGGTGTGGCGCCTGCCGATCAGGTCGAGGGTCTCCTGCTTGAAACTCTGCGGATTGACCGAAACGCGGGTCACACCGCGAGAGCGCAAAACAGCAACCTTCTCCTCGGAGAGGGTCTCGGGTCGCCCTGCTTCCACCGTAAACTCTTCCCCTTTCGCGTCGATCGACGCCAAGATGCGGTCGAGGAGATCGGGCTCGAGCGAGGTGGGCGTGCCACCGCCGACGTAGATCGCACGGCGGGGGCGAGAGGACGGTACGGCGAGAATATCACGGATCAAGGCGTCGGTATAGGCAGGTAGATTGCTCTTCTTCGGACGGATCACTTCGGACAGAAAACTGCAATAGGCGCAACGAGAAGGGCAAAAAGGGATATTCACGAACCAATCGACCTTTTCGGGTTCGGCGCCGATGATCCCATCCTGCGTAGCGACGATATCTCCCAGCAAACGAACCTTATTGGGGGTGACGCGAAAAAAGTCGGTGAGACGGGATTCGGGATCTACGCCTTCCGAGATCAATTCGTAGTAGAGCTTGGTCGGACGAATGCCCGTCAAGGAACCGTAAGATAAGGTTTTTCCCGTCAGTATTACGAGATAATCGTATAAATCGCGCTTCAAATACCGCTTGGAAAGGCGTTTTTTCATTAAATCGGAAAGCCCATCTTCCATCGCATACTCACGGTTGATCTCGGGGGCAAGAGAAGATCGAATCGAAGTGTGAACGCCAGCGATTATTTCGGATATTTCCGCAGAAATCAACTCTCCGTCCATATCCAATACGGCGTGCGGCGCAAAAGCGCGGATCACCTCTTCAAGCTCGTTCAGGGTATTTTCTCTGTTCGTTTCGACGCGTAATTTCATAACAAGTAGAGTATTGGATTAGTGTAATATTCTTTGCCGATCGTCGTATCCGCTTCGGCAAGGATCGGTTCTTCGCCATCTGCGGTTTGATCGACGCCGTGCCCCGCATAGACGGGCGTTTCTTTCGGCAACTCGAAAAGGGTATTCGTGATCGAACACAAAAGGTCCATTTCGTCCCCCGTCGGGAAGTCGGTACGACCGTACGACCCCGCAAAGAGGGTATCACCCGAAAACAGCACGCCGTCCACGAGATAACATACCCCGCCGACGGTATGCCCGGGGGTTGCGATCACCTTGACCTCAAAGGGGGCAAGGTCGAGCTTGTCTTCGTCATGCAAGGCGACGTCGGGCAACAGCGGCTCTAAGGTCAGACCGAGCGCAAGAGCAAGGTTTTTCCTCGAAGCGATCAAGCCGTACTCCGCCTCGGCGGCATAGACTTTGATCCCTGCCTTTTGCAGATCGCGAGCACCGAGGATATGATCCGCGTGTCCGTGCGTCAGCAAGACCGCGATCGGCTCAACCGATAACTTCATACAAGCATCAAGGATCCGATCCGCCGAGACGCCGGGGTCGATCACGAGCGACCTACTGTCCTCGGCAGCGATATAGGTCCTCTCACATAAGGGCGAGGCGCCGACGATCGAATAGACTTTCATAGACGAGCCTTCAAAAAGGAGACCCGACGATACAAAACGGAATCCGCTAACCCGTCCGCAGATTGCGGCGAAAGTGCGAAGTTTTGCCCGATGGAGAGAGCCCCGCCGTCGTAAAGGATACAGAAACGAAGCAGGAATCCGACGTCGTCCGCCTCGATCTTTTTCATCAGGTCCGTCGGAGAGGATGCCCTGCCGCCCGAGAAGAGGAACCGCTTGATCTTTTGCAAAGTGTCGAGGATCGCTATTTCCGAAACGTCCGCTCGACGGAAAAGCTCGGTGAACGGGAAACGTTCCTTGACGACGTAGATCTCCGCGCCCGTCGTCTTGGCAAGCCGTGCGGGATAACCGGTCGTCAACGGCGTGTCTAATAGCACGATACGCTTGTAGCCGACGTGCGCGTCTTCTTCGGGCGCAAAGATCAGCTCGTTCCACGGAGCGTCCGCATTGGAACCATAGGAAAGGTAACGGATCTTGGACGCAAGCAAAGGATCACGGCGCACCGAATCGGCATTCTGCTCGGAAAACGCGACGAACTGCGTGCAAAAGTCTTCGTCATAGAGTACGTTAGGAAGTTCGCTCGGCAAGATCGCCGTAACGCCGCCCTTCCCTTCGTCCTTAAAGAGATTGGAGCGGAGATAGCGATAAAAGAGGCTCGGATCATCCTCATGCAAGGTCAAGTCTCGCGGGAAAACCTCGCGCACGCACATCTGGGCGGTCGCCCGATTGTTAAAGACGTTCTTGGAACAATCACACAGGAGATCGAAGCGTCCACCCGCCGCGATCGCATCTGCAAGGGGCGCCTGCTTAAAGGCGACGACCTCAGCCTCACGGTTCAAGCGGCACTTGACGTGCGCGCCCGTACCGAAGGGCGCAAGGGGCAACGCCGTGCTGTCGAAGAGAAACCTCGGCGCGGGATTCCCCATCCCCGTCGGCTCGAAGAGCGCGATCTCGTCACAGAAAGACAAGGTAACGTCGTC